>JAEYOT010000890.1 GCA_023411445.1 Pseudomonadota bacterium | reverse complement strand
GGCTGGCGCTGGGCGCTCGCTTGCCTGAGCGCGCCGCTCGCGACGCCGCTCGTGAACTGGCTCTTGACGGGCAGCGCGCAGCAGACGACCGCGGCCGCGAAATGGCTACCGCTCAACCCGTACTACGCGAGCCGGCTGTGGTCCGCTATCGCCGGGAACCTGGAGCTCTTGGTGAGCACGCTGCTGGACGGTCGCGAGTGGGCGTGGACGTTCATTCCCGAAGGCTACAACTGGTTGGCCGTGCTGGCGCTGCCCGCGTTGGTGCTGCTGGGTGAGCTGCGCGGCGCGCGCGTGCGGGTGCTGCTGCTGTGCGCGGTGGGCCTGGGCGTCGTGCTGCCGGCGACGTACGAGACGTTTCTGGTCAACCGGCTGCGCTACCTGTGGCCGTTCTCGGCGCCCTGGCTGCTCGGCGTGGCAGCGCTGGCTCAGCTGCTCGGTCTGGCGCTCGCGCGGCTACATCCGCGGCTCGGCCTGGCTTCACTGGCCATGCCGGCGCTGAGCTCGGCCGGGCTGCTGTCGCTCGCTCCCATCTCGGTGGCGGATCTGGCGCACAGCGCCGCCGCGATCACGGCGCAGCAGGTGTCGCTCGGGAAATGGGCGGGCGAAGGGCTGCCGACGGACGCTCGACTGGGCGTGAACGACGCGGGCGCCATCGCCTTCTTCTCCCGGCGCGCCACCTTCGACGTGGTGGGGCTCACGACGCGCGACGAGGCGCGCTACTGGGTCGCCGGCGCTGGCTCGCGCTTCGAGCACTACGAGCAGCTGCCGCGCGCCCAGCTGCCGACGCATTTCATCGTGTACCCGACGTGGTTCGCGCTGCCGCCGCTGCTCGGGCCCTGCCTCACCGAACGACGCGTGGACGGCGCGCCCATCCTGGGCGGACCGCTGATGGTCGCGTGCGAGGCCGACTACGACAGCCTGGGCTCGGGCGCGCGCCCCGTCCTCGTGACCGAGTCGGGCCCGCTGCTCGACGAGCTGGACGTGGCCGATCTGGAGAGCGAAGCCGCGCACGGCTACCAGCTGCTGTGGGCGTCGCCGCAAGATAACTTGATCGTGACGGATGGAGAGATCGTGGACGGCGGTCGCGCGCGCCGCATGGGCGAGCGTTTTCAGTTGGAGGTGGCGGGTGGCGGCGTACTGGTCATCCGGCTGGGAGCAGAGCGCCGCGCGAAGCTGCGGCTCTGGCTCGGCCAGCAGGGTCCACACGAGCTCCGCGCCGAAGCGCGCGCCATGCAAGAGCTCCGCGTGCCGATCCCCGCGGCCTTGCGGCGCGGAAAAGTCGCGGTAGCGCTGAACAGCGACGTCCCGCTCACGGTGCTCCATTACTGGTCGTTCGGTCCGCCCTGAGCGGCGTGCTATACCGACCAGCCCATGCGGCGACGCAGCCTCGGTAAGACTGGTCTAGAAATCCCGGAGCTCTGCCTCGGCACCTGGGGCCTCTCGGGCGACGGCTACGGCAGCGTCGCCGAGGCCGATCAAGATCAGGTGATCGAGCGCGCGCTCGCGCTCGACCTGAAAGCGTTCGAGACCGCGGACTCCTACGCGCAAGGCGCGATGGAGAGCCGCCTCGGTCGCCTGCTGGAGAAGCACGAGGACGCGATCGTGATCACGAAGGTGGGCACGGATCGCTCCGTCACGCCGCCGGTCAAGCGCTTCGACCCCGAGTACCTGACCGAGGCGGTAAAGAAATCGCGCGAGCGCCTGAAGCGCCCGATCGACGTGCTCTTGCTGCACAACCCCTCCACCATCGCGCTCACCAAGGATCCGACGCGCGACGCGCTGCTCAAGCTGAAGGAAGAGGGCGTGATCAAGCACTGGGGTGCCAGCGTCGGAAACGGTGAGATCGGCCGCGTCGCGCTGGATCAGGGCGCGGAGGTGCTGGAGCTGGCCTACAACGCCTTCCACACGCGGGATTTTTCCGCGATCGCGATCTTGGCGGACGAAAAGGGCGTCGGGGTGCTGGCGCGCTCCGTGCTGGCGCACGGCTTGCTCTGCGGTCAGTGGCCAACCACCAAGACCTTCGCGCCCGAAGATCATCGGCGCGAGCGCTGGACGGACGATGAGCTGAAGAAGCGCCTCTCGCAGCTCTCGGCGATCCGCCCGAGCGTGAGTGGCAACGTCACCAGCATGCGCGCGGCTGCGCTCCGCTTCGCCCTGTCGGAGAACCGCATCGCCTCCGTGGTGCTGGGGCCGAAGAGCACGCTGCAGCTGGACCAGCTCGTGCGGGATGCCGGCAAGGAGCCGCCGTACCTGTCGGAGGACGCCAAGCGAGGGTTGGAGCATCGGCTCGCCAACGTCGGGATTCAACCTTGAGCCCCGAGCTCGACGTGATGCTGCGCATCGCCGCCGAAGCGGCGCAGCTCGTCATGGAAGTGTATCGGCGCCCATTCGACGTGGATTTCAAGGCGCCGCAAGACCCGGTGACCGAGGCCGATCGCCGAGCGAACGCTCTGATCTGCGAGCGCTTGGAGCGCGAGTTTCCGGGCGTGCCGATCGTGGCCGAGGAGAGCGACCCCTCCACCTTCGAGCGCTACCGCGAAGCAGATCGAGTCTTCTTCGTGGATCCGGTGGATGGCACGCGCGAGTTCGTCGATCGCAACGGCGAGTTCGCGGTGATGATCGGCTTGCTGGAGGGCACGCGGCCGGTGGCGGCCGTGATCGACGCGCCTGCGCGCGGCGATGTGTTCGCCGGCTGGGTCGGCAAGGGCGCGCTACGTCGCCGCGGCGGCGCCGAGCAGCCCATCACGGTGAGCTCCATCACGGCCATGAGCGAAGGGCGCATCGTCGGCTCCCGCTCGCACCGCGGACCGCAGCTGGAGCGCGCGCTCGCCAGGTTGAACCCGCGTGACGTGCTGGTGCTGGGCAGCGCCGGCTTGAAGGGCACGCTGGTGGCGTGCGGCGAAGTGGAGGCGTACGTGGCGCCCGGCTACGCCGGTCAGCGCTGGGACGCCTGCGCCGCGGACGCGCTGGTCACGGCGGCTGGCGGCGTGCTGACGGACACGTGGGGCGACGCCATCGACTACCGCGCGGCGTCCTTGCGCAACGATCGAGGGCTCTTGGCTAGCAACGGCCGCGTACACGAAACGCTCGTGCGCAGCCTCTCAGAGCTGCGAGTCGGCTAAGCTGAGGCGGTGACGATCCCCGGCGGCTCCACCCGTCCCCTGCCCGCGCAGGCGGACGTGGTGATCGTCGGCGCCGGCATCATGGGGCTGGCCACCGCCTACCACCTGGCCAAGGAGCACGGCCCGCGTCGCATCGTGGTGCTGGACGCAAGCTACCTGTGCGGCGGCGCCAGCGGCAGGAACGGCGGCGGCGTGCGCGCGCAGTGGTCGAGCGAAGCCAACGTCCGGCTCATGCAAGAGAGCCTGGCGATGTGCAAAGCCTTCGCGCACGAGCACCGCATCAACACGTGGTTTCGTCAGGGCGGCTACTTGTTCTTGGCACGTGACGAGGAGCGCGCCGCCGAGCTCGCGCGCAGCGTGGAGCTGCAGCGCCGGCTCGGGCTGAAGACCGAGCTGGTCGGCGAGCAGCGCGCGAGAGAGCTCGTGCCGCAGCTCGGGCTGAAGGACCTCGTGGCGGCCAGCTTCAACGCCGAGGACGCCGTGGTGTTCCCGTGGCCGTTCGTGTGGGGCTACGCGGAAGGCGCGCGAGAGCTGGGCGTGGACATCCACACCTTCTGCAAGGTGCTCGCGCTCGAGACGACGGCCGGCCGAGTCTCCGGCGTCCAGACCGAGCGCGGCCCGCTGCGCGCGCCGGTGGTGGTGAACGCGTGCGGCGCGCTCAGCCCCGAGCTGGCTCGGAGCGCCGGCGTGGACTTGCCGACGCGCCCGCACCGCCACGAGATTTGCGCCAGCGAGCCGCTCAAGCCCTTCTTGGGCCCCTTGGTCGCGGACCTGGGCTCTGGGCTGTACTTCTCTCAGTCCACGCGCGGCGAGATCGTCGGGGGCATCGGCAACCAGCAGGTGCCGCCCGGGCGGACTCAAGCCTCGTCCGTGCGCTTTCTGGCGCTCTACGCGCGCGCCCTGATCGCGACGTGCCCCAGCCTCTCGTCGCTGAAGATCCAACGCCAATGGGCCGGCCTCTACGACTTGTCGCCGGATCACGCGCCGATCGTCGGCCCGGTGGACGAGCTGCCCGGCTTCTTCTTGGTGAGCGGCTTCATGGGGCACGGCTTCATGATGGCGCCGGCCGTGGGCAAGCGGCTGGCTCGCCTGATCGCCACCGGCGAAACGCCCGAGCCGTTCGGCGCATGGGCGCACCGCCGCTTCAAGCTGGGCACCCATGTGGCCGAAGCGATGATCATCGGCTGAGACAACCTAACGCATTGCGTTACCCACCCGCCCTTACAGTGGAGGCGTTCTGCCTTCGTTGACAGGTTCGAGCTTGCCGGCGTAGCTTGCCGTTTGCACGCGAACTTGGGGATTTTGCGCGAGTTTTCCGGCGCAAGCCTCGGGTTTCCTAGGGTCCTCTACGTCTTCTAGCTGTCCATTCGTCTATCCGTCTTGGGAGGAATTTCCATGCTGCGCTCCTCGCGTCCTGTCGTGTCGCTGATCCGTTCGCTCGTTCTGGGCACCGCCACAACGACGACCGCCACCATGCTTTTGGCGACCACGGCGGTCGTAGGCTGCCAAGACGAAAGCCAGCCCGAGTACTGGGTCGGCAAGCTGAACGACGCCGCTTGGAGGGCTCGCGCCGTCAAGCGCCTAGAGCAGTTCTTCGAGGACGCTGTCACGAAGAACGGCAACGACGTGAAGGCTGCCGGCGTGCAGGACGTGGGCAACAAGACCGTCGAGCCGCTGACCAAGACCTACGTGGAGCACTACGACCAGCTCGACACGAAGACGCGCACGATGCTGATCAAGCTGCTCGCGTCGTACCGCGACAAGCGCACCGAGCCGGCGCTGAAGAAGGCGTTCGAAGAGTTTGCCAAGCGCCCCGCCACCGCCAAGGATGAAAGCGACATCAAGTGGGCCGCGCGCGCCGCAGGCGACTTGAAGCTGGAGGGCGTGAACGGGCCGATGGTGGAGGCCTTCGCCAAGATGCGCACCAGCACCATGCTGGGCGGCGTCGTGTACAGGGACTTGAACACCGCGATGCTGAACATCTCGGCCAAGTCTTGGACCGGACAGCTGCTGGCCAAGCTCGAGCCGGAGATGACGCGCCCGAAGGACAACAAGGATCCGAGCGCATTCGACAGCTACCGCGACCAGCAGTTCTGGCAGAGCACCGCGGCCGAGGTGCTCGGGCGCATCGGCGACCCGCAGGCGGTGGAGCCGCTGCTGAAGGTCCTGCTCGATCCGGAGAAGCTGGACATCCACGTCACCGCGCTGCTCGCGCTGGTGAAGATCGGTAAGCCGTCCGTGGACGCAGCTTCACAGCTGATCCAGGGCAAGCACGAGAGCTTGGTCGCCTTCTCCAAGAAGCGCATCAAGGAGATCACCGGTAAGGACCCGCAGGGCACGCCCTACGTGGCGACCGCCGCCGCAGTGATCGGCATGACCGGTCGCGCCGATGGCTTGCCCGCGTTGCTGGCGGCCCTCAACGCCGAGAAGGATCTGCAGAACAAGGCGGTCATCGCGCGCGAGCTGACCAAGCTGCCTGCCACGGAGGACTCCAAGGCTGCGTTCAAGGCCGTGTTCGAGGCGATGACACCCGAGAACCCGGGCGGCGGCGCGCTGGAGGCGTTGGTGGAGTCCGTCGGCCATTTCTACGACCCGGGCATGATCGATTGGCTGCTAGGCCGCGCCGCAGCGGTCAAGGGCGACGCCGACGACATCAAGCCCTTCCAGGCGGCGTGCGCGCTGGTCGCGATGAAGCTGGCCAAGCCGGACCAGCTGCCGCAAGTCAAGGCAGCGGTCGACCGCTACGGTTCGGACCTCGAGAAGAAGCTGTACAAGCTGGTCGAGCAAGAGGTGAAGGCGTGCGGCGATCGCGCGGCCTGCTACGTCTCCGCCATCCAGAAGTCGGAGAACCAGGAGCAGGCGTCGCAATTCGCCGGCGTGAAGGACGGCTACATGATCGCCATCTACGGCAACGCGCAGACCCGCGACGAGCTGGTCGCCGGCTTGGACAAGGTCACGAACGCCGCCGTGCGCTTCACTGCAGCGTCCGCCATCGATCACCTCACGCCCAAGGGCGACAAGGGCGTGTCCGGCAAGCTGAACGCGATCATCCAAAAGAACGCGGACTCCCCAGACGCGGACAAGCGCGCTGGCGACACGCCCCTCAAGCAGGTGATGTACCGCATCGACGCGCGCGGCTGAGCACGCTGGGTTCAGCCGCCCCTGATGTCACGCATCCGTATCGAAGTGCTCTCCGGCAGCGACGCTGGTCGGAGCTTCGAGACGGATGCGGACGTCGTGCGACTCGGGCGCAGCAGCGTCTGTGAGCTGAGGCTGGGCGGCGCGCACGTCTCGGCCGAGCACGCCCGTATCAGCGTGACCGATGCTGGCGCGTTCGTGGTGGACCTGGAGAGCGCGGGCGGCACCGTGCTGGTACGCGGCGGCGAGCGGCAGCTGGTGACGACGCCGCTCGCGTTACTGGCGGGGGACGAACTAGAGCTGGGCGGCGACGCAGGCGAACCGACGCGCTTGCGCATTGGGCTCGGTCCGGAGCCGCCGCCGCCGGAGGTCGTCTCGACGCGCAGCCTGCAGGAGCTGCAGAGCGCCACGCCAGCGCTCGAGCCCAAGCTGTGGAGCGCCGTGCTTTCGGCCTTGGGCGCGGCCGAGTCCTTGGAGCAAGTCGTGGCGCAGGTGGCGGAGGCCGCGCTCAGGCTGGCTCCGCGCGGCACGCACGCCACGGTCGCGCTCATGGAGGAAGCGCAGCCGGAGAGCCGCCTGCTCTTGCCGATGGTCACGCGCGTGCGCGGTCCCGATGGCGCTCCACGCGTTCCATCCGGACCGGTGCCGCTGACGCGCAGCGTGGCCCGCCGCGTGGTGGAGGGGCGCGCCGCGGTGCTGGCGGCGGACGCGCCGCGCGAAACGTTCGGCTCCGAGTCCCTGCTCGGCGCCAACATCCGCAGCACCATCGGCGTCCCGCTGTGGAAAGGCGACGCCATCTTGGGCGTGCTGCAGGTCGACAACCGCGACGCCCCGGCCATGTTCGACCAGCGCGACGTGGACGCGCTCGGCGTGCTCGCTCAGGGTGCGTCGTTGGCCATCGTCAGCGCGCGGCTGATTAAGAAGCTGACCTTGGCGGAAGAGCAGCTCCGCAAAGAGAACGTATTCTTGCGAGGGCGCGAGCACTCGCGTCGCGGCGAGCGACGCATCGTGGGCGACAGCCAGTGCCTGAAGCAAGCACTGGCGCAGCTGGACAAGGTCGCCGGCACGCGCGTCACCGTGCTGCTGGAAGGCGAGACCGGCACCGGCAAGGAGCTGTTCGCCTCCGCGATTCACGACAAGAGCCAGCGTCGCGACAAGCTGTTCGTGGCCCAGAACTGCGCCGCCTTTCCCGAGAATTTGCTGGAGAGTGAGCTGTTCGGACACAAGCGCGGCGCCTTCACGGGCGCCACGGAAGAGAAGAAGGGTCTGTTCGAGGTCGCGGATGGCGGCACTTTGTTCTTGGTCGAGGTGGGTGAGCTGCCGCTCGCGCTCCAAGCCAAGCTGCTGCGCGCGCTGCAAGAAGGCGAGGTTCGTCCGCTCGGCGCGCAGAGCGCGCGCAAAGTGAACGTGCGCATCGTGGCCGCCACCAACCGCAAGCTGGAGCAAGAGGTGGCGGCCGGGCGTTTCCGCGAAGATCTGTACTACCGGCTCAAGGTCTTCCCGCTGCGCGTACCACCGCTGCGCGAGAGGCCCGAGGACATCCCAGCGTTGGCCGCGCACTTCTTGGAGCGCTACACGGGTGAGTTCGGGCGCAAAGTTGCCGGCTTCACGCAAGCGGCGCTCGATCGCCTGCGCGCCTACGACTGGCCCGGCAACGTGCGCGAGCTGGAGAACGAGGTGCAGCGCGCGGTGATTCAAGCTGATGACGAGAGCTTCATCGGTCCTGAGCTGCTCAGCAGCCGCATCGTGGACGGCACCGCAGCGCCCGAGCCGCCAGCCGGCAACGACGCCCCGGACGGCAGCCGCAGCGAGACGCTGCGCCAGATCATGGATCGCTACGAGAGGCAGGTCTTGCTCAAGGCTTTGGCTGCCCACGGCAACAACAAGACCAGCGCCGCCAAGACGCTCGGCATCACCCGCGAAGGCCTGCACAAGAAGCTGAAGAACCTAGGCCTGTGACGCGCCGCTACTGTATGCCGTACTCGCGCAGGCGGCGGTAAAACGTGCGGCGCGGAATGCCGGACAGCTCGGCAGCCTTCACGCGGTTCCAGTTGCACGAGCGCAGGGCCTCGATGATGCGCTCGCGCTCATCCCGGCGATGCTGGCTGGTGGTCGCCTTCTTGGGCGGACGTGCCTGAGCGCCGCCGCCGGCCAGCGTGCGGAACCCGTCCGGGATCTCGAAATCCTCCGCCGTCAGCTCTTGCTCTTCGCTCATGACCCAGGCGTTGAGCAGCACGTGCTCCAGCTGGCGCACGTTGCCCGGCCAGCCGTAGCTCTGCAGCCGGCGCAATGCATCGCGCGAGACCGCCTTCTTCTCGCGCTTGTAGCGCGCGGCAAACAAGCCCAGAAAGTAGTCCACCAGCTGCGGGATGTCGTCGCTGCGCTCACGCAGCGCGGGCAGGTGAATCTCGACCACGTGGATGCGGTAGTACAGGTCCTCGCGGAATTTTCCCTCCTGCACCATGCGCTCGAGATCGCGGTTGGTCGCGAACAGGATGCGCACGTCCACCGGCTCTTCGTGCGCGCCGCCCACCGGGCGCACGCGCTTCTCCTGCAGCACGCGCAAGAGCCCGGCTTGCATCTTGACCGGCATCTCACCGATCTCGTCGAGCAGGATACTGCCGCCCTCCGCTTCGCGGATCAGACCCTTGCGTTCGCGGTCCGCGCCCGTGAACGCGCCGCGCACGTGGCCGAACAGCTCGCTCTCCAGCAAGTTCTCCGGGATCGCTCCGCAGTTGACGCCCAAGAACTTCGCCTTGCCGCGGGTGGAGGCGCTGTGAACGGCGCGCGCCACCACCTCCTTGCCGGTGCCGGACTCACCGGTGATCAGCACCGGCACGTCGGTGTCCTTGACGCGATCGACCAAGGCGTACACGCGGCGCATGGCGGAGCTGGTGCCGACCAGGCCTTGGTAGCCGAAGTGGCTGTACAGCGTGTCGCGCGCGTCGCGCAGCTTTTGGCGGGTGCGCTTGAGCTGCTGGGTGCGGCCATCGAGCAGCTCTCGGAGTCGCTGCTGCGCCTCGGCCAGCTCGGCGTTGGCTTCGGCCAGCTCGTCGGCGCGCTCCGCGTTCTGTCTGACCAAGCGCGCGTTCTCCAGCGCGATCGCGACTTGATCGGCGAACGCGCTCAGGGTCGGCAGCTCGCGCTCGAAGTGACGTCCCGGGTTGATGCGCGTCTCCAGGTATAGCGCGCCGATGGCGGTGCCGGATGGCGCTAGAATCGGCACGCACGCGACGGACTTGAGCAGCAGTTGGTGGAC
>JAEYOT010000838.1 GCA_023411445.1 Pseudomonadota bacterium | reverse complement strand
TCTTCGCGACCGCTTCACCCCAACCCGACTCGGACCGCCCGCTGGTCGCCGTGGCGCTCCATCCAACCTGCCCCTGCTCTGCAAGAATAGTTGTCGTTCAAGTGCAGCAATAGTTGACGTCGTTCAGAAGGGGGAGACCTTCAACTTCCTGGGCTTCACGCACATCAGTGCGCGCTCAAGGGTAAGGGTTTCCTGTTGATTCGGCGCACCCACCGTTAGCAACTGCAGGCAGAGCTTCGCGAAGTGAAAACCGAGCTGAAGCAACGCCGGCACGTGGCGATTCCCGAGCAAGGGCAGTGGCTGCGCAGCGTTGTTGCTGGGCACTTCGCGTACTTCGCGGTGCCGACCAACTTCCATGCGCTGAGATGTTTTCGAACCAGGTCGAGCGGCATTGGCTCCGAGCTCGAGCCCAGTGCGATAAATCTGCCCGCTGGGATCCGTGCGGGGGGCGACCCAAACCGCGAGGCGAGGGTCGTCCCTACCGCGACCGCACGCAGCCTCAGCAGGCCTTCACACCAGATGACACGCGTGTCATCATGAGGCATGGCAAGTGCAGACGGAGCGTTCAGCGCTAAGGTCGCCCGCTCTATCGTTGGCATCACCTATCGCCAGCTTGACTATTGGGACAAGACGCTCCTGATCCGTCCCTCGGTTCAGCGCGCCAAAGGTAGGGGCTCGCGTCGACTCTATTCTTTCGAGGACTTGGTGGAGCTGCGGGTCGTGGCCAAGCTGCTGGGCGCGGGCATCTCGCTGCCGGCGGTGCGCAAGGCTACTCGCTATCTTCGGCAGCACTTCGCCGACGTGGCCCGGCCGCTCGCTCGGCTCGCCTTGCAAGCCGAGGGCAAGCGCGTGCTCGTCACCACGACGGACGGCAAGCACTTGGTGGACGCCACGGCGGGCGGCCAGGTCGTCATCACCGTCGCGATCGCCCCCATCGTCAAAGACCTGCGCGACCGCGTCACTGAGCTTCGCCTCCGCCGCCAGCTCAGGGTTCGGGTGAGGGGACGGACCTACACAGCTCTTCTCACGCCCGACCTCGAGGTCGGCGGCTTCACGATTGAGGTTGCTGAGCTGCCTGGCGTGATCACGGAGGCCGACACCGTGGCCGAGGCGCGCACGATGGTGGCCGACGCGATCACGCTTTGGCTCGACGCGGCTGAACGCAGCCCGAAAGCCCGGGTCGCGAGGTAGCCGTGGGACGGATGGCGCAGCTAGTCGCCACTCGGCTGGTGCGCGCCCTGCAGAGACTTGGCTGGAGTGTCGCTCGACAGAGCGGCAGTCATGCCGTGCTCGTCAAGGGCGGCAGCCCCCCCGTCACCATCCCAATTCACAAGGGCCGAACGCTCAAGGAAGGCACGGCCCGCGCGATCCTGAAGCAGGCGGCTCTGACCGAAGACCAGCTCTTCGAAGTTTACTAGTCGTGACCGGCAGCTCGCTACTCCCGCCGCAGCCGGAAAGTAGGCGACAGCGCGATCTGCCTGATGATCTGCGTGAAGGATTGATCGCCGGCTTCGGCGCGCGCTTGGGCGAAGGTTTGCTCTTCGCAGCTTTCGGTGGTGTCGACGTTGCCGCGGGCGTAAGCGATGAAGGAGCGGCTCAGGCAGAGCGCGACGCGATCTTCGGGCAGGGCGTGGGAGAGCTCGAGAGCGCCGCTCACGGTGGCGCCGCCTGCGAATGGTGGGAGGGTGGCGGAGGCGTCGATGGGGCGGCCTGCGCGGTCCGTGGTGCGGAACCTGCCGATCCTGTCGAGGTCCTCGAGGGCCAGGCCGAACGGATCGATTTCGAGGTGGCAGTCTTTACACACCGGGATCGTCATGCGGTAGGCGGACCGCTCCTGTTCCGAAGCGTCCACCACGTCGGCGGGCTCTGGGGTCGGTACGATGTCCGGTGGAGTCTGCGAGGGCGGGCACAGGAGCCTTCGTACGCCCATCCCCCGCCCAATCACGCTTGTGGCATCCGGCCGAGAATGCATGGCTTCCCAACCGGCGCGCATCAAGAGGCCTGCGCGCGTGGGGGGCAGCTCGAGCGCGACGAAGCCGTCAGCGTCGGGCCTTGCGCCTGCGGGTGGGAAGGCGATGCCGTAGACCTCGGCCAGCGAGGCGTCCACGCGCGCCCGCGGGCTCGTCAGCAGGTTGCCCACGCCTCCGCTCCACAGCTCCGTCGCCAGTAGCGCCTCGAGCTCGGTGCGCATCGTCGCCCTCAGCTTGTCGGTTAGCTGCGCGTCTAGGATGATGACCCTCTCGAGACGGTCGAAGTCAAAATAGCTAGTCAGCAGGCGCTCGAAATGCTTGCGACTGGCCGGTATGTCGAGTAGCCGGGCGACTTGGGCCTCCAGGTGCTCATCGCTACTGAGCGCACCGGTTCGGGCTGCGCTGAGCAGCGTGTCGTCCGGCGGAGCGCCGGTGAAGAAGAACGAAAGCGCGCTAGCGAGCTCGTAGTCGGTGAGGCGTCGCACGCCGTTCGCCGAGCCCGCGGGCTGTTCACCCAGCGCGCTGCGGTAGAGGAAGTGGGGCGACGAGAAGACGGCCTGGACGCCGTATTCAAGGCCGATCGTAGCGTCGGCGCCGAGCGCTTCTGCCTGGTTGATGGGCTCGAGCAGGGCGAGCTGTTCGCGCTCGGTGAGCGGGCGACGGAAGGCGCGCTCGCCGAGCGTAGCCACGTAGTCCCGGACGCAGGCGAAGTCATCGCTGTCGCACGCGGTGAGGTCGAAGCGCTCGCGGGCGTGCTTGCCGGCCATTTCAGCTAGCTCATCGCTGGCGAAAAACGTGGTCCTGTTCAGCACGCGGCCTTCGGTCGGCGAGGCGAGGGGAGGGAAGGCGGATGCTCTTTCTCGGGCGGCCGCCATTTCATCCGCGAGCTCGTCACCGAGCAGCACGCGTGCGCTCGCGATGATTTCGTCGAATGTGAGGCGGACGAGCGTGGGCGGCGGCAGCTCGCAGCTGGTTGGGGTTCCGCCGGTTCCTCCGGTGCTGTTGTTTCCACCGCTGCCGGCGGTGCCTTGCGGAGACGGGGAGGCGGTAGGACCTTCCTTCTCACGCTGAGCGGTGCTGCCGCAGGCGACGAGCAGCAGAGCGACGGCCGCTAGGCGCTGCGCCCGCATCATCCCGGCTGCTCCCAAACACCCGGCAGCAAGCGGTAGCTGCTGCCGTGCTGCTGCATGAAAATCTCGCCCTCGAGCGCCCAGTTGGCCTCTTGATCCTTCAGGAAGGCCTGCGCCACCGTGAGCCAGAAATCGCCGAAGGGGCGCGGTGAAGAGGCGAAGTTGAGAAACTGGCCACCTCGCAGGCCCAGCGCG
>JAEYOT010000755.1 GCA_023411445.1 Pseudomonadota bacterium | reverse complement strand
GTCGCCGGATCGAACGCGCCCTGGAGATGGTCGCGGCAATTGAAGCGGAATGGACCTCCCGCGCCGCCAGCACCACCGGCACCGCCTGCTGCGTCGAAGCACAGCGGCGCCGCCGGCTCTCCGCCGACGCCACCCGCGCCGGCCGTGACGACGGGCTCGCCGCCCGTACCGCCTTCGCCTCCCCTGTCCGGCTCACCCGCCGCGCCGGCTTGCGTCGCCGTGCTGCCGCCAGCGTTGACGCTCCCGCCTTCGCCGCCGCTTCCAGCTTCGCCCTCCTGACGGGCGTGCTTGCCGTCGTCGCTACCGCAGGAGACGACCGCGGACGTAACCGTGAGCAGAGAGCAAGCCACCCAAGCGTGTGCAGTCTTCATGAAAACCCGCGCAGGTTAGCATGGTATCAGGCACCCATGACAATTGGGCAGTCGCACTGGGACGCCTACGCCGCGCGCTTTCGGCTAGTCGGGCGCCCGCTCAGGCCGGGCCCGGAGGACACTGAGCACGCCAGGGATGCGATACGACGACACCTTCCAGTAGAGCTGGCACAGCGCGGAGCGCTCCTTCTTGGCGTGACCGCGGAGCTGGCAGAGGTCGCGTGGGAGCCCCCAGTCCAGCTCCTCGCGGTCGACAAGTCCGAAGGCATGATCGGCGGCATTTGGCCGGGCGACGCTCCTCACCGGCGCGCACAGCTCGGGGATTGGCTCACGTTGCAGCCACCATCCGGTGGCTTCGGGCTCGCGCTCGGCGATGGCGTGATGACCTTGTTCGAGTACCCGAGCGGCTACGCGGCGCTGGGCGCGGCGCTTGGGCGCTTGCTCGCGCCGGGCGGGCTCCTGTGGCTGCGCGCGTTCTGCCGACTGCAAGCTACGGAGAGCGTGGATGAAGTGATGCGCGCGCTCTGGGGTGGAAGCATCGGCAACTTCCACGTCTTCAAGTGGCGACTGGCCATGGCGCTCCAAGGAGACGCCACGCGCGGCGTGCGCTTGGCGGACATCTGGAGCGAGCTCGTCGCTCGCACCAGCGTGGCCGAGCTGGCGCGGCGCACCGGCTTCCCCGAGGCCGAGGTCGCGACCATCGACGGCTACCGGGACGTGCAGGATCGTTACTCGTTCTCCACCGCCGAGGAGATCGTGCGCGCGCTAGCGCCGCATTTCGAGCTGATCGAGCGCTGGCAGCCGAGCTACGAGCTCGGCGAGCGCTGCCCTCACCTACTCTTCTGCAGGCGCTCGTGACGCGCTGGACGCAGCCGCTTCGACCGCATAGCGCGGATTTGCTGTGGCCGGCGCTGCCGAGCGGCGCTGCCGCGCGCGTGCTTTCGCTGTTGTACCAGCTCGAGCAAACGCAGCTCTGGCCGCGGGCTCAGCTCGTGGAGGCGGCTCAGTTTCAGCTGGCGCGCTTGCTCGAGCACGCGCGGAGCCGGGTACCCTTCTACGCCGCACGGCCCAGCGGCGCGGAGCTCGGCGCGCAGCCGCTGCTCACGCGCCGCGAGGTCGCAGCCGAGCGAGAAGCGCTTTGGTGTCGCGAGCTCGGGGCGGAGCACGGCGGAACCTCGGTCGTACAAACGTCGGGCTCGACCGGCCAGATCGTAGAGGTGCGACGCACGGACGTTTGCCGAGACTTCTTGCTGGCGCTGGGCCTAAGAGCCCACGTGGCTCACGGCAGCGACTTTCGCCGAAGCTTGCTCGCGATTCGAGCCGACACGCCTCACCTACTGGACGAGGCCACCGCCAGCGCGCGCGGCTGGGGCCAGCCGGCGAGCTTGCTGTACCGCACGGGCCCTGGCTATGGCCTCCCCATCTCCACGAGCGTGAGCGAGCAAGCTCAGGTGATCGAGCGGCTCGCTCCGGGGTACCTACTCACGTACCCGACCAACCTGCAGGCTCTGCTCGAGCACTTCGCCGTCACGGGCCGCGTGCCGCGCGGCCTGCAAGCGGTGCGCAGCATGGGGGAAACGCTCACGCCGCAGCAGCGCGCGCGCTGCCGCGAGGTGCTGGGCGTGCCCGTGATCGACGTGTACAGCGCGCAGGAGGTGGGCATCATCGCCGTGGAGTGCCCGCAGAGCGGTCTCTATCACGTGCAGGAAGAGAGCCTGATCGTCGAGGTGCTGGACGACGCCGGGCGCGCCTGTGAGCCGGGGCAAACGGGGCGCGTCGTCGTTACGGACTTGCACAACTTCGCCATGCCGCTCATCCGCTACGTGATTGGTGATCGCGCCGAGGTGGGGCCTGCGTGTAGCTGCGGCCGCACGACCGCCACGCTCTCGCGCATTTGGGGGCGCGAGCGCAACATGGTGACGCTACCGAGCGGCTCGCGACACTGGCCGCTCTTGGGACTGCACGAGTACCGCCGGATTGCGCCGATCCTGCAGTACCAAGCCATCCAGCGCGACTTGACCCAGATTGAGCTTCGCCTCGTGACCGCCGCGCCTCTCTCACCGGCGCAAGAGCAAGAGCTGACGGAGGTCGTGCAACGCGCGCTCGGCTACGCCTTCGAGATCACGCTCAAGTACTTCGCTCACGAGCTGCCGCGCGGCCCCGGCGGCAAGTTCGAAGAGTTCGTCTCCGAGCTGGGCTGAGCCGGACGGGCGCGCCCGGGACGACGTGCCCAGTCGCGGGCCGGCGCGTCGCGGGATGCTCGGCCGGTCGCGCGGGAGTGCTCTGATTCCGCGCACATCGGCCACAGGGCCAGCGCGATAACCTCATGGCGACGTCGCGGAGCGGCACAGCGCGCGCTTTCGAGCTAGGGTGGGTAGGTGATGATGCGTCGCAACCACGAAGCCTCTGAGCGGCACGCCGAGCGCCGTCGCCGTGAGGATGAAGCTCCGCGCTTGATCGCGACGGTCCCCAATTTGGTCAGCCTGAAGCTGCAGCTCCAAGAGCTGAAGGGCGACATCTCGGTGGCAGAGACGGGCCACATCCGCCACGTCGTGGTGGCGCACGCGCCGCTCTTGTTCGAGATGCCGTGCCGAGATACCGGCTGCAAGGACGGCGGGCACGACGTGACGGCCGCCATCACCCGCTCGTTGAAGGCGGGCGAGACGAGCTTCGAGGGCGAGCACGCCTGCACCGGCTACGTGGGAGACTCGCCCTGCCAGCGCATCTTGCGCTACGTCGCGACCGCCACGTACAAGACCTGAACACGTCCAAGATGCGGCTCGCGTCGGTGCTGTTGGTCCTGGCGGGCGCGAGCGCCGTGCTAGGCGGCTGTGAGCGCAAGCAGCGCGCCCGTGAGCGGGACGCAATTTTGGCGCGCGAGCAGGCGCTCGAGGAGGCCAAGCGCCAAGCAGAGCTCGCCGCGCGCCCTCCACCCGAGGAGCCGCCGGTGGAGTTGCTGCGCGTCCCCAACTCGGGTTTGCCCTGCGCGGTGGACGACGTGTTCGCCGCCAAGTGCCGACGCTGCCACACCATACCGCCCCGACACGGCGCGCCGTTCGTGTTCCTGACTTGGCAAGACACGCAGCAAACGCGAGCGGACCAACCGCTCACGGTGCTGATCGGTCGCGCCGTGAGCAGCGGCTTCATGCCCTACAGCATCGAGGCAAACCCGCCGGTGCAGAAGCTCACGGAAGACGAAAAGAAGATCATCATGGATTGGGTCGACGCGGGCGGGCCCCGCCAAGACTGCGATCCCCAGAATCCCAACGCGCCGCTACCTACCGCTAGCGCGGCGAAACGCGCCGCCCCCGCGAGCGCCAAATCAGCTACGCGCGCGGCGCCCAGCGCACCAGCTGACGCTTCGCCCAGCCCACGTTGAAGCCCGCGCTGGGCGGGTCTACCCTCGCGTCCATGCAAGAGCTCATCTCTCAGTTGGTCGCAAAAGCGGATCTGAACGAAGCGCAGGCTGCCAAGGTGGCCGAGGTGGTGCGCGGCTTCCTCGGTAGCAAGTTGCCCGAGGCGCTGCGTGGTCCGGTGGAGAGCGCGCTCACCGGTCAGGCGGTAGACAGCGCCGTGGATCAGGCCAAGGGTCTGATCGGCAAGCTGTTCTGAGCGGCGCGCCGCTCATGCCGAGCTCGATCCGCCACGAGGAGTACTACCGCTGGGAGGACGCCAGCGGGCGCGTGCACATCACATCGACGCTGGAGTCGGTGCCCCCAGCCGAGCGCGGTCGCGTCGAGCGGCTGGTGCTGGAGCGGCAACCGGCCCAGCCGCTCCGCACGCCGAGCTCGACGAGCCTGAGCACGCAGAACGCCATCGTCCTCGTCGCGTGCGTGGCGGCCTTGCTACTGGCGTGGCGCTTCACACCGCGCGGTTGGCGCTGGCTGCCGAACCTCGGCGCCTTCGCGCTGTTGGCGAGCGCGCTGGCAGCGCTCTACTTCGGTGCCTTGCGGCGCACGACCGTCGACGAGTCGAGCGTCGTTGCTTCCCCTAGCGCGATCATTCAAGACGCCGAGCGAGCCGTCGAAAAGATGCGCCAGCGGCAGAGCGAGCGAGACGCAGAGCTCGAACGCATTCGCGCCGAGCCCAAGTAACACGCACCTTCTGCCGGCTTGGCTCACTCGTGGATGGAGCCAAGCCGCTAGATTTCTGATGCGTGCCCGAGTTTTTTCGGGTTACTCATCAGACAGCCGGAGGCTTTTACTTGTCGATGATCGCAAACGCCATTCGAACGGTCGCGTTGGTCGCTGGTTTGATCGTGATGCCGCGCCTGGCACAGGCCCAGTCGATCAT
>JAEYOT010000150.1 GCA_023411445.1 Pseudomonadota bacterium | reverse complement strand
GTTGTGTCCCACGTAACTCTTGAAGCGCCACGTAAGAAGCGTCGGTCCCTGCGGGAGGCTTCCCAGCAGCACGTCGCCGCCGGGGGTTCCCGCAGTCTGCACGTCACCTTGCGGCACCCCCAGCCGGAACTCCAGCCAGCTCAGTCCACCCCAGGCCACAAACGCATGGCCCTCATCATCCAGCGCGATGCGGTCGGCCGAGCCGCCACTAGGCTCGCTCGTCGCGTCTGCCACCTCCCACGTGCCAGCACTGACTTGAAAGGTGGAGCGCCACTCTTCAAGTAGTGTGCTCCCACCCAAGTCACTCACTTCACGCGAGACGACGACCTGGTACTCGCCGAAGAGCACCAGGCGCTCTCGTGGCTCGAGCTTGATGGTTCCCGCCGCGTAGCTGAGCTCCACGTCCACGGGCTCATCCCCGCGCAAGAGCTGGACCGTCTCTGCGGTGACCGTGTCTTCAGCGAGCTCTTCGCTGAAGCTGATGGCGATGCTCGTATCAACCGCTACGCCCTCTTCGCCATCGCCCGGCGTGACCGTGACCACGGCCGGAGGCGCATCGCCGCGCCGACACGTGCCGTTCGCCCCGCACGACTCGACACCGTTCGCGGGGTCATCGTCGTCACAGTCCGCGTCCTCCGAGCACTCCGGAGCGGCTGCACCAGAGCCACCCTGACCGCCAACCTCACTCGGCTCCGAGCCGGAACCGGCGACGTTCGCGGTGCCGCCGTCGCCCGCGGCGCCGCTCGCCGCCTCGTCTGCCGGCGGGCAGGTGCGCGAAGCCGTGCAGTCCTCATCCGACTCGAACACGGAGCTGCAGGCCGCGGTGCCCAAGACCAACGCGACCGCGCCGCCCCACCATCGGTTCATCCCCTTGCTTCGCACAGCCATCATTTTCCTCTCCTGTTTCCTAAGCTGATTGACGGCTGCACTGCTGCCGCCTGCATTGTGCGCCGGCCGAGCGAGCCGTCCGCTCCTGCGGCGCTCACGTCTATCGGACACGCCGCCGGCCAGTTGCGCGAGGCAGCGAAATTTTGTTTCGCCCCGCTGCGCGGCATGAAGGAGCCGTGGCCGCAGCGCTCGCTGACTCTGTCGTAGTTCTCTGTCATGTCCGCCCGCCACGGCTGCCGGATGCGCATCCCGCCCGACGCTCTCACAGCGCCGCCGGGCGTTCGGCCCAGAGCGCCCGTCCCCATTGCCGTGGCGCGCCGCGCTGGTCAACGAATTTCTTCCGCGAGGGCGTCAGCCCAAAGCGACCATTTCGGAGAGCGGCGACACCCTCACTGCAAGCTGGCAAAGCGAAGTCGCGGCTGAGGCCCGTGGTCTCCCCAGGCGATAGCGACCATGCCGACGCGGTTCATGGCCAGAGGCAGCGGTGGAGCCAGCTCGCCGTCCTTCCCTGCCACGAAAAGGGGATCTTGGAAGGAGCTATTCGGTACAGCCGCGCTCGCGGTCCAGCCTCCGCCTGCATAGCGTTGATAGTGAAGCTCGTAGCTTCCCGCGCCGGTCGACCACAGCAGAAACAGCGAGCCCGCCCCGTCGGTCCCCAAACGCGGCATTCTCGCGGTTGCTTCGGGCTCCCCTGCGGCTTGACGCTTCTCGTAGTCTTCCCAGGCCTGCGCGGCCATGTCCCAGCGCATCGTATAAGTGGCTGCCGCCTTACCCGGCTCGTTGCCCGTGAAGGCAGCAACGAACGTCTCGCCGTCGAAAACTAACGCCGGAGCGTCGTCGT
The DNA here is from genome assembly GCA_023411445.1 of Pseudomonadota bacterium. Taxonomy (GTDB): domain Bacteria; phylum Myxococcota_A; class Polyangia; order Polyangiales; family Polyangiaceae; genus PMG-095. The sequence continues at coordinate 1,670 of JAEYOT010000150.1, read as the reverse complement.
GACAGGACACCGCGAGCTGGGTGACGTCCGTGAGCGCGACCGCGGCTCCGCTGCTGGTCAGGGCTTTGCTCCAGAGCACGCACGGCCCGTTCGCCTTCGGTTGGTCCACCCACAGCACGACACTCAAGCCATCTGGCGACATCGCCACCGTGGGCGCTGCTCCGCGCCCTTGCCATGCGGGACCACGACTTGCCCCGCCGGGCAGCGGGGCCGCATCACTCCACATTGCCGTCTGCGAAGAGAACGTGGTGATTTGGATGCTGTGCTGGTTCGGGGCCCACTCCGTCCGCCAGACCGCGACGCCATTACTGTGCTCGTCGAAGGCCATCTGCGGCGCGCTAAAGCCGTATCCGGTCGTCGTCAGCTTCTTGGTAGCCCATCCGCGGTTGGTCCGCACGAACGCCGTCAGCCCCTCTGTCCAGTCATTTCTGAGCAGAGTTGCGTCGCCGCCAGGAGTGATTTGAAAGCGAGTGCTGATGCCGGCAGAGAAGCTCACCAACTCGTCCGGCACGCCGGTCGAGAGATCCAGCCCCTCCCAGTTCACCGCTTGCCAATAGAGAAGCGTGGGTCCTCCCGGAAGGCTCGCGAACAACACGGGGCCGCCGGGGGGAGACGCCGTCGACACCGGACCTTGGACGATTCCCTGTCGAATCGAAAGCCAGCTCGGACCGCTCCACGCCACGATCGCGTTGCCGTCATCGTCCAGAGCGATGTGGTCGGCGAGGTCATTGGCTACCTCGCTGTGCGCGTCGGGTGTCTCCCACGTCCCTTCGTGCACCTGAAAGGAGGCTCGATAGTCCTCGACCAGTCCGATGCCAGCCAGATCGGTCACGTCCCGCGAAACCACGACTTCATACTCGCCCAGCAGTGTCAGCAGCTGCTTCGGCTCGATCTTGATGACGTTACCCGCCGCGTACGCCACGCTGACGTCGACCCTTGTATCGCCTCGGAGCAGCCGCACGGTGTCGCCGGTCACCGTCTCGGCATCGAGCTCCTCACTGAATGTAAGCTCGATGGTCGCACTGGGCGCGACGCCTTCCTCGCCGTCGCTCGGCGTCATGGCGATCACTGCCGGAGGCGGATCGCCAGCGAGGCAGGCGCCATCCGCCCGGCACTGCTCCTCGCCGTTCGAGGGATCCTCATCATCGCAGTCCGCATCCCGCACGCATAAAATATCGCCTGCGTGCACCCCGCCTTCGCCGCCGACCCCGCTTGCATCGCCATCGGCGCCAGCGACAGCGCCGGCTCCAGCTGCGTTTGCCGCTCCACCATCTGACGCATCCCCACCCGCGCCTGCCTCGGCCGGCGGACAAGTGCGCGAAGCCGTGCAGTCATCATCCGACGAGAACACGGAGCCGCAAGCCGCCGTCCCCCACACCAGAGCCACCGCACCACCCCACCACCGGTTCACGCCGTAGCGTCGCACACCCATCATGATTCTTCTCCTCAGCTTCACCGTTCTCGGCAGCGACACTCAATTGCCGCCCACGCCGTGCGCCGCCGAGAGCCGTATCATACGACTGCCCGCAGCGCTCAGTCTATCGGACACGCCGCCTCCCAGTTGCGTAACGCCGCGAAATTTTGTTCCGCCCCGCTGCGGCGGGATGGCGCCGCCTCGCCACCGGGCCGATCAGCCTCGAGCGCGCGAACGGCCCCAGCGAAGCCTGCGC
>JAEYOT010000682.1 GCA_023411445.1 Pseudomonadota bacterium | reverse complement strand
GCGCTGGGTGGCTTGGAGGCGCGCCTCCGCCTCCGCTCGCTCGGGCCGTTCGAGCCCACGCGCTGGGTATGGAGCCGAGGGCTCTCGCTCTTGTGCGATCACAACGGCGGGCTCGAGTTCGTGCGTGGCCAGCGGGGCGGACGCGCAGCGCTGCGCTTCGATCCCAAGCGCTTCGACGCCGTGAAAGACGGCGACGTGGTGTGGACGCGGCTGATCGCCTTGCCGCAATTCGTCGAGGAGGCGCTGCCGCGCATCCAAGCTCGCTTCGCCTTGGTCACCGGCGACGAGGACTGGTCCATCCCCGGGTGTTTCGAGCAGAGCGCCCAGCTGCTAGAGAGCCCGAAGCTCCTCACGTGGTTCACGCAGAACCTCGACAGCGGCGGCACCCACCCCAAGCTGCACCCCATCCCGATCGGCTTGGATTTCCATACCATCAGCAATGGCCCCAAGTGGGGTCACGCGCGCGCCACACCCGCCGAGCAAGAGGCGGAGCTGGACGCCTTGCGCCAGCGCATGCCCGCGAGCCACGAGCGACTGCCGCTGGCCCACGCTGACTTCCACTTCAACAAGAAGAAGGACATGGTCTGGGGGGACGACCGCGACAGCGTGCAGCGCCTGCTCGAGACCAATCCGAGCGTGGTGTTTCAAAGACAGAAGCTACCGCGCACCCAGCTCTGGCAGGAAAAGACGCGCTACGCCTTCGTCGTCAGCCCGCACGGCAACGGGCTGGATTGCCATCGCACCTGGGAGTCGCTCGTGCTGGGCAACATCGTGATCGTCAAGCGCTCCTCGATCGATGCGCTGTACGACGGCCTGCCCGTCGTCATCGTCGATGACTGGAGCGAGATCCACCCGCAAAACCTAAAGGTTTGGCACGAGGCGCACGCGGGCGCCTTCGAACGACCAGAAGTTCTCGAGCGGCTGACGAATCGCTACTGGATCGAGCGAGTGCGAGAGGTGGTGAGGAACCTTACCTTGGCGCCCTGACGCTGGGCCTGTGCAGCGCCGCCAGAAAAAGTTATTCCCCATCCCGCTGGCGCTGCACTAGTAGGGCCTCGGAGCGTCGGGTATGCTCACTTTTCGCATGTGGTTGGCTCGCGTTCCCTGCGCCCTGGCGCTGTCGTGGGCCGTTGCCTGCTCCTTCCCCGATTACGTCACCTTGCCCGAGGGCGCCGGCGGCGGCCCCGCCGTCCCCGCCAGCTGCAAGAATGGTCTGCGCGACGGGCGAGAGGACAAGGTGGACTGCGGCGGGCCCGACTGCGATCCCTGCCCCGAGTGCAGCGACGGCCTCAAGAACGGCGAGGAGACGGGCGTGGACTGCGGGGGCGCCTGCGAGGCGTGCCCCACGTGCACGGACGGTGTGCAGAACGGCTCGGAGAGCGATCAGGATTGCGGCGGCATCTGTAGCCAGCGCTGTGAGATGAACCAGCGCTGCCGGCAAGGGACGGACTGCGCGTCGCTCATCTGCGCGGACAATGTGTGCCAGCCGAGCAGCTGTAACGACCAGGTCCGAAACGGCACGGAGACCGACAAGGACTGCGGTGGCGCCTGCGAGGCATGCGCCAACGGTGAGTCCTGCATGCAGGGATCGGACTGCGTGAGCTCGCGTTGTCAGAGCGGAGTTTGCGTCAGCGCGGCCTGCACCGACGGCATCCGGAACGGCAAAGAGTCAGACGTGGACTGCGGCGGGGGTGAGTGCGCCCGCTGCACGGCAGGGCAGAAGTGCGGGGGTTCCGATGACTGTGTCAGCCGCATTTGCGGCTCGAACCAGCGCTGCGCCGAGCCCAGCTGCACGGACGCCACGCAGAATCAGGACGAGGCCGACGTGGACTGCGGCGGCACCGACTGCGAGCCGTGCGAAGCGGGAGCGCACTGCAGGCAGGGCGAGGACTGCGCGTCCGGCCTGTGCCAAAGCGGCTTGTGCGTGCCGGAGTCCTCGGGAGGGCAACCGCTCGGCCGCGCCGGCTGGACGCTGCGAACCTCCGAGAGCGGAGCCGAAGCGACCCTCGGGCGCGCCATCGACCCCGAGATCAGCACCTGCTGGACGTCTGGCACGCCGCAGTACGCGGGCATGTACGTCGAGCTGGATCTCGGCGAGCCGCGCTACTTCTTCAAAGCGCGCATCGTGGTGGAGACGCCGCCCTTCGACCGAGATGTTCCCAGCTCCCTCGCGGTCTATGTCTCGAACGACGGCACCTACGGCGATCCCGTGCAGGTCGTCACCGGCTTCACTTGGACCTGGATAGACCTGCCAGTGGCGCAGGTGGGGCGCTACGTGCGCCTGATGGTGACGAAGAGCAGCGACCGCCCCTGGAGCATCGGCGACATCACGCTGTACGACTAGGTTGTCCAATGGGGGGCAGCACCACCTTTGGGTGGTGGCGTGCGCTCTTGCGGGCCGTTACCAGCAACTGCACCGTAGCGGCTCTGGCAACGAGCAGCCTCAAGCCCGCGCCCCCTGACATTTGGGGCCTACGGCGCTGAGGGCTTGGCGGGTGGTTTGGGCGCGGCGGAGCCGCTTGGCTTCGCCACCGCCTCGCCAGCGAGCGGGAAGCCGCGATCGCGCCAGAACAGGATGCCTTCGTCGAGCACAGCGGTGTTCTTGTAACCCTTGCGACGAAGCGCATCCACCACCTCACCTGAGGCGTGGTGCGGGCAGGCGCAGTAAGCGACGACCCACGTGCCGTCGTTGGGCACCCGCTCGAGCTGCGACTTGTCGTGGTACGGGATCGGCACCGCGCCGGGGATGTGAAACTGGATCCAATCCGACGGCGGCCGCGCATCGATGATCACCAGGCGCTGCTTGGCGGCGAGCGCCTTCCTCACCTGCTCGGCCGACACGTAACGCTCGTCTCGCAGGGTGAAGCGCGGATGAGCGCCCTTGGGGTTGATCACTAGCGGGAGATCGCTCGGCACCGTGATGTTCTGGACGGGCGCGGCGGGCTTCGTCGGGCGCGACTGCCACAGCCACGTCACGATATCCCCCACCTCCGCTTCGCTCAGCTTGCCTTGAAAGGCGGGCATGGGCGTGGGCGGGCGGCCGTTGACGATGGCGTGCCGCAAGAAGGCGGGCGTCGCGCTCGCGAGCAGCTCGGGGTTGTGCAGGTGCACCGCGTTGGCGCGCGTGGTGGGGGTGCCGTGGCAGTTGCTGCAGTGCTGCGTGAAGAGCGTCGCGCCGCGCGTCGCGTCCCCGCTGGCGGCGGCGGCCTGGAGCGGCTTGGCCGTCGGGCCCTTGCTGCGCAAGAAGCGCACGATGGCGCTGATCTCACGCTCGTCCAGCGGTCCGCCGCGCACCTTGCCGTAGGCGGCCATGGCGGTCCCGGGGCGCCCCATCCGGATGCCGGCGGCGATGAACTCATCCGTCGCGCTCTCCAAGAACGTCTTGCTCACGAGCGAGGGCGCGTTGTCGGCGGCGTAGCCGGTGGCGTCTTTGGCGTGACACAGCTGGCAGTAGCGCTCGTAGGCTTGCGCACCGGTAGCGAGCACCGGATCCGCAGGCGGCGCCGCGGCCGCGGTGGTCTGCGCTGCGATCGTCTCCGGCGTCGGGGTCGCCGACGGGGTTGCCTGGGAGCCACCGACGCGCCCACATGCGCTCACCGTGAGCCCCAGCGCACCCAGGGCGATGGCCGACAGATTCTGGCGAAACCGCTTCACCCGCTGGTCATGCCACGACGACCTCAGGGGAGTCGAGCCGCCTCGCAAATGTCGCAAAATCTGCGACGCTTGCCGTGGTCCCGCGCCGTTCTATGCTCCGTGGAGCATGGATCGCCGCACGCTGCTAGGAGCCCTGGTGAGCGCCCCCGTCGCCTCCGCTTGCAGAAGCGGCGCCGCCCCCGAGCGCGCCGATCGCTTGGTGGAGCCCACGACGGCAGTCGAGCTCGTCACCGCGACGGAGCCGCTCGGGTTTCAGTGGAAGGTGCTGGACCCGTTCTTGTTCTGCGTCCACCACGACGATCCGTACCCAGCCGGCAACGACAAGCACGGCCCCGCGGCCTCCCTCACTG
>JAEYOT010000675.1 GCA_023411445.1 Pseudomonadota bacterium | reverse complement strand
TCGTGGTGTACGCAAACCATGCCAAGGCAAAGCTCCTCGGCGTGCCGGCGGAGCTCATTGCGGAGCACGGCGCGGTGAGCGAGCCGGTGGCGCGCGCGATGGCGGAAGGCGTCCGCGCGCGCCTGGGCGCGGACTTCGGCCTGGCTTTCACCGGCATCGCCGGACCGGACGGCGGCAGTGCGGAGAAGCCGGTCGGCCTCGTGCACTGGGCCGTGGCCAGCGCGTCCGGCACCCAGGCGCACAGCCGCGTTTTCATCGGCGATCGTCAGGCTATTCGCCGCCGCGCCGTGTTCGCCGGCTTCGACACCATCCGCCGCGGGCTGTAAAGGCCGAAACAAACCCGGCCCACCACCTGCACCAAGGCCGAGCGCGATCTCTGATATGACGACGGAGGCCTATGTCCTCCGCAACGCCCGGGAGTGAGCGCTGGTGGCAACGCGCGCTCGACGCGATCGAGCGGCTCGGTAACAAGCTGCCGGATCCGGCGCTCTTGTTCGTGCTCGGCCTCATCGTCACGTTCGTTACCTCCAAGCTGCTCGCGAACGTCGACTTCAGCGAGATCGATCCGCGCAGCATCAGCGGCAGCAACCCCGGCGGCTCACCGATCCGAGTCGTGGATCTGCTCACCGCCAAGTCCTTGGCGGCGTTCTTGGCCGGCATGGTCAAGATGTTCACGGACTTTCCGCCGCTCGGCGTGGTGTTGGTCGCGATGCTGGGCGTCGGCGTGGCCGAGCACAGCGGCTTCATCAACGCTGGCCTCAAGGCCTTGTTGCAGCTCACACCCAAGAGCCTGCTGACACCGATCTTGATCACCGTGGGGCTGCTCAGCCACACGGCCTCCGACGCCGGCTACGTGCTGGTCATCCCGATGGGCGGCATCTTGTTCAAGGCCGCCGGGCGCCACCCGCTCGCCGGCGTGGCGGTGGCGTTCGCCGCGGTCTCCGGCGGCTTTGGCGCCAACCCGATGGTCTCCGCGCTGGATCCGCTGCTGGCCGGCATCACGCAGGCGAGCGCGCGCGTGCTCGATACGAGCCTCACCATCAGCCCGCTCTCCAACTACTACTTCACGGCCAGCTCCTCGCTGGTCATCGTGCTGGCCGCCTGGCTCTTGACCAGCAAGGTGATCGAGCCGCGCCTTTCGCGCGTGCCGGTGGACGGCGAGGACGCCGACACACCGCCGCTCGAGCGGCTGAGCGCGCAGGAGAAGCGCGGCTTGTGGTGCGCGCTGCTGCTGCTGGGCGCGCTGCTCGTGGGCCTCGTCACCTGGGCCGCGCCGATCGACTCCGCGCTGCGCTCGCCGCCGCCGGACAGCTCTTTGATCAAGGCTGGGCCGACGGGCGCGCCGCTGATGGGCGCCATCGTACCGCTGATCTTCCTCGGCTTCGTGCTGCCGAGCATCGTGTACGGCTACGTCGCCGGCACGTTCCAAACGCACCACGACGTGATCCGGGGCATGAGCCGCGCCATGGGCAACATGTCCGGCTACTTGGTGATGGTGTTCTTTGCGGCCATCTTCATCGAAGCCTTCAACCGCTCCAACCTGGGCGCGCTGCTCGCGCTGGAGGGCGCGCGCTTGTTGCGCGAGGCGGGCGCCGGCACCGGCTCGACCGTGCTTGGCGTCATCTTCATCTCCGCGCTGATCGACCTGTTGGTGGGCTCGGCGTCCGCGAAATGGGCGCTTTTGTCGCCGATTTTGGTGCCCATGTCGATGTCGCTCGGCGTCGCGCCCGAGCTCACTCAAGCCGCCTACCGCATTGGAGACTCGTGCGTGAACATCGTCACGCCGATGATGCCGTACTTCCCGCTGGTGGTGGTGTTCTGCCGTCGTTACGTCAAGAGCAGCGGCATCGGCACCTTGGTCTCGTTGATGCTACCGTACAGCGTCGTGTTCCTGCTGGCGTGGACCGGCTACCTGCTCGTCTACTGGGCGCTCGGCTTGCCGCTCGGGCCCGGCGCGCCATACGTCTATCCGTCCTCCTAGCGTGCCCGCGAGCGCCTCAGCCCTCGCGGCGGGCGACCAGCTCACGGATGCGTGAGATGAGCACGCTGGGCGCGTACGGCTTCTGCAAGAACGCGTCGTCCTGCGACAGGCCGTGCTCGTGCAGCGCTTCACCCGCGTAGCCAGACACGTACAAAGCGGCCAAATCCGGGCGCTGCTGGCGCAGCACCCGCACCAGCTCCGGTCCGCTCTGCTCGGGCATGATCACGTCGGTCACCACCAGATCGATCTTGGCGGTTCGGCTCAGCGCCGCCAGCGCGCTCGCCCGATCTTCCGCGGCGCAGACCTGAAAGCCGGCGCGCGACAGCAGCCGCACGGTCGTGTCCCGCACCGCGCGATCGTCCTCGATGATCAGGATGCTGAGCGGAGCGCCGACGGCGGACAGCATGGCCGGCGGCGTGAGCTTGCGCTCTGGCCTCGCCTGCGGCAGCAGCACGGAGACGGTTGTGCCTCGGCCCAGCTCGCTCTCAATCTCCATCGCGCCGTGGACGCGCTCCACGAGCCCAGCCGAAGTGGACAGACCAAGGCCCACGCCGTGCGCCTTGGTGGTGAAGAAGGGCTCCAGCGCGCGCTGGCTGTCCTCGTAGGACATGCCCGTGCCGCTGTCCCGCACCGAAAGGGCGAAGTAGCGCCCGGGCGGGAGCCGCGGGTGACCCGCCTCCAGCGTGAGCACGCGAGTGCAAAGCTCGATCACGCCGCCCGCCGGCATCGCCTCCGCGCCGTTGATCACCAAGTTGACCAGCACCTGCTCGAGCTGCGCAGAGTCCGCGCGCACCGAGAGCTTCTGCGGCGCCAGCTCCACACGCAGCTGGATGTCGTCGCGCAGCACGCGAGACAGCATCTTCTGCGCGTTTTCCACCAGCTCGTTCAGATCCAGCAAGCGCACGTCGCTGGCGCGCTGCTTGGAGAACACCAGCAAGCGCTGGGTGAGGCCGGACGCGCGCTCGGCCGCGTCCAGCGCCGTCTGCAGATCCGCCTGCACGGCAGGCGGCGAGCCGGATTTGGCCAGGCTGATCGCCCCGATGATAGCCGTGAGCAGGTTGTTGAAGTCGTGCGCCACGCCGCCAGCGAGCCTGCCCACCGTCTCCAAGCGCTGGGACTGGGCGAGCGCTTGCTCCAACTCCTTGCGCTGAGTCACGTCGTGCACGATGCCGATCACGGCGATCGCGTCGCCGCTCTCGTCGCGCTGCACCAAGCCGCGGCCCTCGACCCACACCACCTTGCCCGACGGCTGGATTGAGCGGTGCTCGATGCGAAAGTCGGAGTACTGCCGGTCTTGGCGCACCCGGTCCAGCACCTCTTGGCACGCCGGTGCGTCACCGGGGTGGATGAGCTGCTTCCACGCCGCGTAGGTGCCGCCGAACTCGCTCACGCCGAAGATGCCCAGCACCTCGCGCGACCACGTCACGGCGCCCGTCTTGAGATCCCACTCCCAGGTGCCAAGCCTGCCGGCCGAGAGCGCACGGCGAAGCCACTCAGTGCTCTCGCGAGGGTCTCGACCGGATGAAACTGGAGGCTCCGCCATCTTCGCGAGCGATGGCGGGTCCTGCTCATGACCCGCCACGCTGACAGGCTACCTCAGTTCAAAGCGGAGAGGCGGCCTTTCGCTGCCGGCACTGGGACGGCGTGCCCCGGCGGCACGCGCTCGAAGCGGAGACCGGCGTCGGTTCGGTCGACGAAAATGGTGTCGCCGGGCGCGAGCGAGCCGCCCAGCACCTGCTTGGCCAGCTCATCCTCCAGATGCTTACGGATGGCTCGGCCGAGCGGGCGCGCGCCAAACTGCGGATCCCAGCCGACCTCGCCGAGGTAATCCTTGGCTTCCTCGGTGATGACGAGCGACAGCTCCCGCTGCGCCAGGCGCGCGTGCAGCCGGCCCAGCTGAATCTCGACGATGCGCCGGATCTGCTCGCGACCCAGGCGGTGGTAAACGACGATCTCGTCGAGGCGGTTGATGAACTCCGGGCGGAACGAGCGCCGTAGCGCCTCCATCGCGACGGTGCGCGCCGCTTCCTCACGGCTAGCCGCGTCCAGATCGCGCCGCTCTTCCAGCGCTGCCAGCTCGGCGCTGCCGATGTTGCTGGTCAGCACGACCACCGTGTTCTTGAAGTCAACCGTGCGGCCTTGGCCGTCGGTCAAGCGACCGTCGTCCAGCACCTGGAGCAGCACGTTGAACACGTCCGGGTGCGCCTTCTCGATCTCATCGAACAGGATCACGCTGTACGGTCGGCGCCGCACGGGCTCGGTCAGCTGCCCACCTTCGTCGTAGCCCACGTAGCCGGGAGGCGCGCCGATCAGCCGCGAAACCGCGTGCTTTTCCATGTACTCGCTCATGTCGATGCGGATCATGGCGCGCTCGTCATCGAACAAGAACTCGGCCAGCGCTCGCGCCGTCTCGGTCTTGCCCACGCCAGTGGGGCCAAGGAACAAGAACGAGCCGATCGGCCGCTTCTCGTCGCCGAGACCGGCGCGGGAGCGGCGTACCGCGTTGGCCACGGCGGAGAGCGCCGCGCTCTGTCCGACCACGCGCTTCTCCAGGTTGGCCTCCATGGCGATCAGCTTTTGCATCTCGCCTTCCAACATCTTGGACACCGGTACACCCGTCCACTTGGAGACGATGGCGGCGATCTCCTCTTCGCCCACCTCTTCCTTCAGGTACGAGCCCTTCTCCTGCAGCTGGTTCAGCTCGGCGCGGTGCTGCTCCAAGCGCCGCTCCAGCTCGGGGATGCGCCCGTACTGAATCTCGGCGGCTTTACCCAGATCGCCGGAGCGCCTGGCCTGCTCTTCGAGGGTGCGGAGCTCCTCGAGCTCGCGCTGCTCGACCTGCAGCTTCTCGATGAAGTCCTTCTCGCGCAGCCACTGAGCGCGCATGCGGTCGCGCTCGGTACTGAGCTCGGCCAGCTCTTTGACCAGCTCGTCCAGGCGCGCCTTGCTGCCCTTGTCGCGCTCTTTGCTGAGCGCTTGCTGCTCGATCTGCAGCTGGAGCAGCTTGCGCTCGATCTGATCGATCGGTAGGGGCAGGCTGTCGATCTCCATCTTGATCTTGCTGGCGGCCTCGTCCACCAGGTCGATCGCCTTGTCCGGCAGGAATCGCTCGGTGATGTAGCGGTTGCTGAGCACGGCCGCGGCCACCAGCGCGGAGTCCTTGATGTGGATACCGTGGTGCACCTCATAGCGCTCCTTCAAGCCGCGCAAGATGGCGATGGTATCCGTCACGGACGGCTGATCCACGATCACAGGCTGGAAGCGCCGCTCCAGTGCCGCGTCCTTCTCGATGTGCTTGCGGTACTCGTCCAGCGTGGTGGCGCCGATGGCGCGAAGCTCGCCGCGCGCCAGCGCGGGCTTCAGCATGTTGGCCGCGTCCATCGCGCCCTCGGCCGCGCCCGCGCCAACCAGCGTGTGCAGCTCGTCGATGAACAAGATCACGCCGCCGGCGGCCGCTTCGACCTCCTTGAGCACGGCCTTGAGCCGATCTTCGAACTCGCCGCGGAACTTCGCGCCCGCGACCATGGCGGGCAAATCCAGCGCCAAGATGCGTTTATCCTTCAAGGACTCGGGCACGTCCCCGCTGGCGATGCGGCGCGCGATGCCTTCCGCGATCGCGGTCTTGCCGACGCCAGGCTCGCCGATCAGCACCGGGTTGTTCTTGGTGCGCCGCGCCAGCACCTGCATCACGCGGCGAATCTCTTCGTCGCGGCCGATCACCGGGTCGATCTTGCCGCGCTTGGCCAGCGCCGTGAGATCACGCGTGTACTTCTCGAGCGCTTGGAACTTGCCCTCGGGATCTTGATCCGTCACGCGCTGGCTGCCGCGGATCTCCGCCAGCGCTTTCATCAGCTTGTCGTGCGACAAGCCATGTCGCTCGTAGACGGCCTTCACGTCGCTATCGCTGCGGCCCGCGAGCAAGAAGTGCTCGACGGACACGAAGTCATCCTTCAGCTTCTTGGCTTCGTCCTCGGCCGCGTTGAGGAACGGCACGGTACGGCGGCCAAAGCCGGGCTCAGCCCCGCCCGACACCTTTGGCAGCTTGTCCACGCGCTCAGCCAGCGAGCGAGCCAGCGCCTTCGGATCCACGCCTGCTCGTTGCACGAGCGGCGCAGCGACGCCGCCTTCCTGCTCCAGCACTGCGATCAGCAGGTGCTCCGGTATCAGCTCCGGATTACCGCGCCGAGTCGCGCTGTCGACGGCAGCGCGCAGGCTCTCTTGGCTCTTGGTGGTGAGGCGATCCATTCGCATGGCAACAGCTCCGCTTTGACGCCGCTCGGCGCCTTGACCCGCTCAAGCTAAGTCGCCAGGCGCGTAGTGCAAGTGCCGGGCCCAAACGCGAAAACCCCCTGGAACCTCGCTCCAGGGGGCCTTCCACACGCAAGCTCCGCGCGCGTCCCGCAAGGGCTGCGCGCCAAGCTCATCCTTGCTTCAGTCGATCGGCGGAGCCGCAGCAGCGCCGCCATCACCACCGGCGCCGCCAGCGCCACCAGCACCGCCAGCGCCGCCAGCACCACCAGCACCGCCAGCGCCACCGGCACCGCCGCCACCGCCGCCACCTTCACCACACGGGGCGCCGGGCTCACCGAAGAAGGGCTCCGAGTCCACACACCCGAGGCCGAACGATGCGAACGTCAGCGGACCCGCCTTGACGTCGTTGACGATCACGCCGCACGTGCCCGTGTCCGCACGGCAGCAACCCTTGAAGCCCGGCACCGGGAACGACTGCCCGCCAACGGGAACACTTTGGTCGTCGGTGTCCGGACAGTTGCTGTCAAGCTCACCCTCCTGCGCTTTCGGTTGGCAGACGTTCGTGGGCGTCGCGCCGAGCACGGCGAGGAACGTCGTGTTCACGCCGCACGCGTCTTCCTCGGTACAGCAGGGATCGACGAACAACGTGGGCAAGGCGGTGCTAACCGAGGTGCACGAGTCCGCGCCGCACTCGATCGTCTTCTTCGTGTCGCTGGTGCCCGGGATCGAGATATCCGGCACGCCGCCGGCGCCAGCCAGCGCGGGCTCACCACCAGCGCCGGCGCCGCTGCCGCCTTCACCGCCGGCGCCGCTGCCGCTGCTGCCCGCAGT
>JAEYOT010000665.1 GCA_023411445.1 Pseudomonadota bacterium | reverse complement strand
TGAATCGCCCGTCGGCGTCACGCCGCCTGGACGACAAGTCGATCGGTCTGAACGACTGCCAGTCGGACGCGAAGATCCGCTTCGACGTCGCCATGAGCGGGTTCCAGACGGGCGCCCTGTTCGAGGTGTGGACGGGTGGCAGCGGCTGCGAGGCGAAGGAGAGCCGCATCGGCGCCTCGAAGACGTGCGAGTTGGTCTTGAGCCAGACCATTACCAACACGGTCACGGTGGAGGTGACGCCTCGCCAGATGGTGAAAGATCCGAACATCAGCGAGGACTGCACGTCGAATACGCCAGGCTCGAAGACGTGGAACCTGTACTTTCTCATCGTCGACGCCAGCACGAGCGAAGTGACGCAGAGCGCGCTCTGGCCCTTCACGTTCGATCTCACCCCGCCTAGCGCTCCGCTCAGCGTCACCGCCTCGCCAGCGGAGAACGCGCTGGCCGTGAGCTTCAAGGTGGTCGAAAACGAGGAGACGGAGCGTGTCCGCTTTTACTGCAGCCCGGTGGACAGCGAGGACGGCAGCTGCTCGTCGAGCAAACTGCCGGCCGGCGAGGCGCCGGCAACCGGCACCGGCTGCGGCGCCATGGAAGTGCTCGGCGCAAGCAAGGGCACGACCGACAGCAAGCTCGAAAACTACGTCCCCTACGCCGTCGCCGTCGCCGCGGAGGACAAGTTCGGCAACGTGGGCGCCCTATCCGAGCCAGCCTGCGCTACACCAGTAGAGGTGACTGGCTACTACGAGGCGTACGTGGCGGCGGGCGGGCAAGCTGGCGGCGGCTTCTGCAGCTTCGGACCAGCACGTCGCGGCGCCATCCCGCTCACGCTGGGGCTGCTTGTGGGGCTGGTTGCGGTCCTCAGGAGGCGGCGATGAGCTCGCGTTGGTGCCACATCGTGGTCGCGCTGGGCAGCGCGCTCGCGCTAGCGCTGCCCAGCGTGGAGGCTCACGCGCAGGGCGTGGACGAGTTCGGCGCCTACGGCATGCGCCGCGGCGAGCGCAGCGAGTCACCACAAGACGCCGCGGTGGAGCTGCGCTTCGGCCGCTACGATCCCGAGCCGGATTCGGGTCTGAGCGCGACGCCCTTCCAAGATTACTTCGGGAACGACACACGCTACTTGGTCGGCTTCGAAGCGGACTGGCAGCTGTTTCGCATCCCGCACTTCGGCAGCATCGGGCCTGGCTTCGGTTGGGGACTGACGCGCTTCCGGGGTAACGCGCGCATCACGGAGACGGGCGACGTGGCCGACACGGAGACGCGCATTTGGATGATGCCGATGCACTTAGTCGCGGTCGCGCGCGTGGACGTGCTGATGCGTGATCTGAGCATCCCGTTCGTGCCTTACGGCAAGCTCGGCTTCGGCTACGGCTTGTGGTGGTCCTCCGACGGCAACAAGTCCGCCAAGGTAGACGGCAAGTCCGGCAAAGGCGCCTCGTACGGCCTGACCTACGCGCTCGGCCTCATGTTCCTGCTGGACATCTTGGATCCGGAGGACGCCGCCAGCGCGGACGGTCTAACCGGCATCAACAACTCCTACGTGTTCGGCGAGTGGTATCGACCGCAGCTGGACGGCTTCGGCGCGAACGACGTGCTCGACATCTCCAGCAGCAGCTGGCTGCTCGGCGTGGCGATCGAGATGTAGCGGGCGCGCGCGCCCAGCGCCGCACCGCGCAAATCGCCTGAAATTCGCGGCCCGAGCTGGTGCTCAGCCCGAGCGCAGCAGCCGGTCGATGTGCTTCTGCTCCCAGGCCAGCGCGCGCGAGATCTGCTCGAACTCACGCTCGCGCCGCAGGAACTCTGGCGGGTGCAGCAGCGTGCGTCCGTTGACGCGCGCCTCGGGCACCAGGTGGTGCAGCAGCTCGTGGTACACGACGTACTGCACGAAGTAACGAGGGACCCAGCGCTGGTCCAGCACCGGGTGGATGCGGATCAGACGCTCGGTCGCGCTGTAGCTACCGAGCTTGATGCTGGTGCGCGTGCGCGAGGAGGGACGAGACCTCCGGCCCCAGGTGATGAGCACGTCGCTCACGGTGCCGGCGAAGTAGCGCTGGTTCACTTCGTGCAGGATGCGCTCCAGGTCGTGCACCTGGCCGGCGGGACGGAGCCGCCCCGGCGCCTTCCGCGAGGCACGGATGCGGTGCAGGTTCTGGTCGATGAACTCACCGACCACACGAGACGCCTCCGGGTCCCCGTACACGACGTAGGCCACGAGCGCGCTCTTGACGCGGTCTTCAGCCCCCAAAAACATCATGTGCAGCCGCACCCGCAGCCGCCCGCGCGAGCGCGTCTGCGTCACCATGCGGCGCCGGTTGTCGGTCACGCCCAGCTGAACCGGCCCGCCGAAAGCGAGCTCCAGACGGCGCTCCAGCGCCTGCCGTGCGCCCTCGTGAATGAAGATCTGGGGCCCCTTCGCGAGCCCCTTGATGGGCGGCTGAATCGACTGCAGTGGGATACGGACGGCAGCGGTCGCCATGCGCGGCGCTGTGGCCGTCGCACGCACGCGACCGAACCGACCTACCGGGGGTGCATGCCAGGGGAAACGGAGCTCGTGAGCCATCGAAAACCAGACCGTTCTGGCTTCCCTAAGGGTCGCTCTGGGGCCCGTCAAGGAATCAGAATAGTCCCAATAAATTCAATGCGTTAAAGAAGACGAGTGAGTCCAGTGGGCGAGGAATTGGTAAGTCCGCGACTGCGAACGAATTCCAGTCCTTCGGCCCTCTGGCCCCTGGGAGAATTGGCCAAAACCGGCCCACCGGCCGCCGCCATCACCACCCTCGAGAGTGGCGGGCCGGCCAGGTCAGGAAAGGGGTCACTGGACCCCGGGCGAGAGCAACACCTACCCCTCACAACACACCGGCCGACGCCGCCCAAGCTGCAATTGGACGACGTCGGCCGCTGCCTGGGATCTTAGGGCGGCTCAGCTGGGACGCGCGCCGTTCGGACGCTTCTGCCCGTTAGGGCCTGCACCCGCCTGCTGCTTGGAGTCCGCCGGCCCTGCGCCGGCCTCACCTTTTCCCGACTTGGCGCCTTCCGCGGCGGGCTTGGCCGGTACCGAGGTACCGGCAGCGACGTCACCCGCCGGGCCACCACGCTTCAAGCCGTGATGCTCCATCACCTTGGCGACGACCTTCTCCATCAGCGCAGGGTGCTGCTCGAGATAGTTGCGCGCGTTGTCTCGGCCCTGCCCGATGCGCTCGCCATCGATCGAGAACCACGCCCCGCTCTTCTGGATGATGTTGGCGTCCGCCCCCATATCCACCACCTCGCCGGAGCGGCTCACACCCTGCCCATAGAGGATGTCGAACTCTACCTCGCGGAAGGGCGGCGCCATCTTGTTCTTCACCACCTTCACGCGCGTGCGGTTACCGACCACCACCATGTCCTTACCGGGCGGCCCCGCCTCCTTGATGGCGCCGATGCGCCGCACGTCCAAACGCACGGAGGCGTAGAACTTGAGCGCGTTGCCGCCCGTCGTCGTCTCCGGGCTGCCGAACATCACGCCGATCTTCATGCGAATCTGGTTCGTGAAGAAGATCATGCACTGGCTCTTGTTGACCGAGGCGGTGACCTTGCGCAGCGCCTGGCTCATCAAGCGCGCCTGCAGGCCGACGTGCGAGTCCCCCATGTCGCCCTCGATTTCAGCCTTGGGCACCAGGGCGGCTACCGAGTCCACCACCACCAGATCGACCGCGCCGGAGCGGACCAGCATGTCCGCGATCTCGAGCGCTTGCTCGCCGTAGTCCGGCTGGCTGATGAGCAGCTCGTCCGTCTTCACGCCGAGCTTCTTGGCGTAGCCCACGTCCAGAGCGTGCTCCGCGTCGATGAACGCAGCCACGCCGCCTTGGCGCTGCACGGCAGCGATGGCGTGCAAGGTGAGCGTCGTCTTACCGGACGACTCCGGGCCGTAGATCTCGACGATGCGGCCGCGCGGGTAGCCGCCGATGCCGAGCGCGATATCCAGGCCCAGCGAGCCGGACGGGATGACTTGCACCTCCCCGCCGATCTTCTCGCCGTCCTTGAGGCGCATGATCGCGCCTTCACCGAACTCCTTTTGTACGCTGGCAATCGCGAGCTCCAGCGCTTTCGTCTTCGGCTTGTCGTCCATGGTGCAGCTCCTAGAGCGAACGCCGCTGGGGCGCCCGTGAATCCGTCACAACGTCTCTCGTCGTCGTTGGGACCCACTAAGTACTGCTCGACTGTTCAGTTGTCAACTGAACGCCGGACATACCCTGTCCTAGGACGCAACCATTTGGATTTGTTAATTTATCTGACCAGAGCGCTCAGGGCGCGGGCCACATCATGCAAGGCGTGGCGCCGCCCGCGTGCGAGCAGTGCTGCGTCTTCTGTGCGGGTGAGCCGGCCATCTTGGCGTTTGCCACGTGGTCCTGCCAGCACGTCACCTTGGACGCTTCCGTCTCTTTGGCACAACGCGCCTTACAGCTTTCCGACATCTTGAGGCTGCTGTCGATGTCCTCGGCACCACAGACGGTCACGATCGAGTCAGGGCCTTCGCAGAGCTTCGTGCAGGCCGGGCTCGCGCCACCGCCCGAGCCACCATCACCGCCGTCGCCACCGGCTCCACCGCCACCGGCTCCACCGCCGCCAGCTCCACCGCCAGCGGCGCCTCCGCCACCGGCCATGCCACTGCCACCACTGCCGGCTGCGCTACCGCCGCTGCCCGCGGCGCTACCACCGCTGCCCGCAGC
>JAEYOT010000410.1 GCA_023411445.1 Pseudomonadota bacterium | reverse complement strand
GGAGCATGTACGGCCGGCCGGGCGGGCGTCAAATCACGCCCGCATTTCCTGGGTCCGCCGGGCCGTTTCTGCCAGCCCTAAGCCGGGTTCGGCGCGCTCCCGGCGGTCCCGGCGCGCCGCACCGGGATGATTTGCACGCGACGGTCGTCGCCCTCGCCATCGCTGCGGGTGATGACGCCCTCGAAGCCGGCCAGCGCCAGGTGCACCACGCGGCGGTCACGCGGGTTCATCGGCTCGAACGTGATGATCTTGCCCTGCTCCACCGCTTGCTTGCCTAGGCGGCGCGCCATGCTGGCCAGCGAGTCGTCCCGGCGGCTCTTGTAGCCCTCGGCGTCTACCGACACGTGCCGGCGGTCCAGCCCCGGGCGGTTGATCACGCGGTGCGTGACGAACTGCAGCGCAGACAGGACCTGGCCCTTCTTGCCGATGATGCGGCCGGCGTCGCGCCCGGCGATCTCCAAGTTGATCTCGTCGACCGAGTTGCCCTCGCGAGCGCGGCGCAGGTGCACCGTACAGTCCATCTCCATTTCACGCACGACGGTGGTCAAGAACTCGAGCGCTTGGCGCTGCCGATCGTCCGTGGGAGCGAGGTCAGGCTCGCGCCGGCGACGGCGACCGCCGCGGTCATCCGCCTCGGAGCCCGCGTCCGCGTCCGCCTTCGGTAGCGGCGCGTCGTTCGGGTCCTTCTCCTCCCACGCATCGTCGTTGAGCTCGTTCGTATCGCCCATGATTCATGCCTTTCCGTTGCCGAGCTGGGGCCGGTCTTCCTCTCGGACCTTGCCCTTCGGCGTAAGCTTCGATTTGCCTTTGGAGGCGTCGCTGACGACCTCCACGTTGATGGCGCCCTTACCCGAGGTTTTTAGGCTGCGCTTGGCGTGCCACTCCACGCCCTGCTGCTGCAAAATGCCGAGCACGCCGTTCGTGAACATGTAGACGCCGAGACCTGCCGGCAAGAACAACATGAACACCGTGAACATGGCGGGCATGAAGTACAGCATCATCTTCTGCTGCGCCGGATCGCCCTGCATCGGCATCAGCTTCTGCTGAATGAAAGAGGTGCCGCCGATGATGAACGGCAGGATGTACAGCGGATCTGCCGACGACAGGTCGGGGAACCACAAGAACGGGATGTTGTAGAGCTCCACCGCGGTCTGCAGCGTCGTGTACAGCGCGAACCAGACCGGCATGGAGGCGAGCTGCGGCAAGCAGCCCTTCAGCGGATTGACGTTGTGCTTACGCCACAGCTCCATCTGCGCCAGGCCCTTGGCCTGCGGATCGTCCTTGAACTTCTCGTTCAAAGCGTCGATCTCGGGCTTGAGCTCGCGCATCTTGATCATGCCCTTGATCGAGGGCAGAGCCAGCGGGAAGAGCAGCGTGCGCGCCGTGATCGTCAAGAGCATGATCGCGATGCCCCAGTTGCCGACCACGCTGTAAACCTTGAGCAAGAAGGCGACCAGCACCTTGGCGATGGCGGAGAAGAAGCCGAGGTCGATCAGCTCGTCCAAGCCGTGCTTGCCGCCGGCCGCGCTGGCAAGCAGCGAACGCTCGAGCGGGCCGGTGTAGCTGGTCAGCGTGTAGGTGGCTGAGGCGCCGGGCTCCAGCGTCTGCTCCGGATAGGCTAGGCGCACGCGGTAGAGCGAGCCGCCCTGGGGGTCGTCGGCCACGCTGCTGTAGCGACGGTAGTCGTAGCGGTCCTCGATGCGCGCTTGGCACACGGGCGCCTTGCCGGGCGAGCTGAGGGGCACGAGCGCCTGCGTGAAATAGGCGTTCTGCACGGCCCCGACCGTCGGGACGCCGGGGGCCTCGTACCAGTCTCCGCCGTTGCGCGCGTTGATTGGGAAGTGCTCGCGGCTCTCGAAGTCGCTCGGCTCGAAATCCCCGTTGTGGAGGCGGGTGGTCTTGCCCTCGGCTCCCACGCACAGCACCTGCGTGACGAGCGGGCTGGTTCGGAACGTGCCGGGCGTGACCTCGGCGTGCGTGCGCCAAGCGTCCGTGTACACGACGGCGGCGTGCTTGAGCGGCGTGGTCGCCACGTTCTTGAGCGAGACCTCGACGTCTAGCTCGTAGGGGCGCTCGCTCAGCTTCACCGTCTTGGTTAGCTCGACCTTCGCGTCCTTGTAAGCAAACTCGCAGGCCTTGCCGTCGGCGCGGAGCAGCGTAAAATCCAGCGCCTCCTCGTCGAGCTGGCGCTCCGCGCTCTTCTCCAAGCGGTTGGAGAAGCCGAAGCGAAGCTGCTGGTAAAGCTCCTGGTCCGGCGTGGTGGTGACGGAGATCTGCTTGCCGTCCTTGCGGTACTTGGACGTCGTCAGCGTGAAGCGCTTGAGCGACGCTCCGCGGCTGCTCAGCTGGGCGTGAAAGCGGTCGCCCCACAGGTCGCACAGGCGCTCCGGCGCGCGCTCACGGGGGGTGGCGGGCGCTGAAGCCGTCTGCGCTGAGGGGGGTTTGGCCGGCTTGCCGCCGTCGCCGAACATGTTCCTGCCGACGGTGATGAGCAGAAAGATACCGACGGCGATGAGCAGCCAGCGACCAAGGTTGCCGCGTTCCATGAGCTTACGTTGTTCCGACCAAGCCCGCTGCGAAGCTGATTCGCCGGGCGAGAGAATTGCGGAAGCGGTCTAGCACGGGGCCCGCTGGAACGTCACATACCGGAAGCATCTTGCCCGGGGCGATTTTCAGGCGGCGGGGAGCCTGGGTGTCCGGCCGGGAGCGGCGGAGGGTCGTAACCGCCGGGATGGAACGGATGACAACGCAGGATCCGCCGCACGGTGAGGTAGCTACCCTTGGCTGCGCCGTGGAGCCGCAGGCACTCATGTCCGTAGCGAGAGCACGACGGCTCGAAGCGGCAGGCTGGTGGCAGCAGCGGTGATAGGAAGCGCTGGTACCAGCGGATCAGCTGCATCAGCGCGCGGGCCACCATGGCCGGAGCCTAGCGCACGCACGGCGCTCACGGCAGCGCGCAGCGCTTGAGCCGCGGCAGCGCCCGCCGCCACTCGCCAAGGATGTCAGCGAGCTTCCGCTCGCCGGGGGGCTTGCGCACGATCACGACGATGTCCAAGCCATCGGGCAGCTCGCTGAAAACGGCGCGAAATGCCTCGCGAACCAGGCGGCGGGCGCGATTGCGCACGACGGCGACGCCGATTTTCCGCGAGGCAGTGATGCCGAGGCGCAGCGGGTTATCCGCGCCGCGCCTCTTCACGATGAACACCAGGCAGTCGCCATTCACGCGGACGCCGCTGGACTGAATCTCCAAGTACTCAGCGCGCTTGCGCACGCGATTGTCTCGGGAGAGGCGGCGACCGGAGCGAGCTGCGCTCGCGACCACTACTTCTGGTAGGTGGAGACGGTCAGGCGCCAGCGGCCCTTGCGGCGGCGGTTCTTCAGCACGTTTCGGCCGCCCTTGGTGCTGATGCGCTTACGGAAGCCGTGCGTGCGGATGCGGCTGACATTGTGGGGCTGATACGTGCGCTTCATAGCCTTGCTCTGCGAAAAAGGGGCTGGGTAGCCCCCAGCGCCGCGGAATTAGCCATCCATCGGGGGGCGAGTCAAGTCCCGGTGGTTTTTTTCGGCGTTCGGACCCTTGATCGGGCCGGAAGCGCGTGATACTCCCCGCGTCCCATGCGAGAGAACATTCGCCTCGTTTCTTCGGCCGGTACGGGCTTCACCTACTACACCACGAAGAACAAGCGCACGCAGACCAACAAGCTCGAGATCAAGAAGTACGATCCGGTCAAGCGCGAGCACGTCGTGTTCAAGGAGGCCAAGATGCCTCCGCACAGCAAGTAAGCTCGCCTCTCGCTACTCGCGTGTCAGCGCGGAGCGCCTCTTCGGAGGTCCTCCGCGCTTTGTCGTTTTGTGCGCCGCGCTCTGGAGCGCGACGGGCGCCAGCGACGTAGCCGGCGCCCGCGACGCTCGCTTCAATCCCCGCTCAGGATCTTGAACTCGACGCGGCGGTTCTTGGCGCGGCCTTCGTCCGTGTCGTTGGAAGCGACCGGCTTGGTTTGACCGAAGCCTTCGGACTCGAGCCGGTTCGGCGCGATGCCCTTGCCTTCGAGGTACTTGCGCACGGCGGCTGCGCGGTCCTTGCTCAGCCTCAGGTTGAGGGCGGGGGTGCCCTTGCTGTCCGTGTGCCCGTACACACCCATGCGCGTCGACGGCCGGTTCTTCATCAGGTCGACGACGTCGTCCAAGATCGGGAAGCTCACCGGCTTGATCGTCGCGAGGCCCGTCTCGAACTCGATCGGCTGCAGCAGCTTGACCGCGCCGTCGTCATCCATGTCGATGAGGCTCGGGCAGCCGTGCTTTTCCGCGATGCTGGAGGCTCTGCCCGCTTCGGTCGGGCACTTGTCCTTGGCGTCGAGGATGCCGTCGTTGTCGGCGTCCTCCTCGGGGCAGCCGTCTTCGTCTTGAACGCCGTCTTTGTCCTCGGCCTTGTCCGGGCACTGATCGTCCACGTCCGGAATGCCATCGCCATCGCGATCGAAGTTGGCGGGGCAGCCGTCGGTGGGCTGCGGAGGCTTGCCGTCTTCCTTCTCGGTCGGACAAGCGTCGACCGAGTCCGGATAGCCGTCGCCGTCCGTGTCGCGATCGTAGTCGTCCACGTCCGGCACCACCTGCACCTTGCGGGCGGGCGACTTGGCCTTCACGTCGAACAGCGGCGCGTAGATACCGAACGAGCCGAGGATGCGAAAGTCAGTCGCGCCGTAGCCGGTGGTCAAGCGCGTGCCGGCGCCGACGTTGACGTACATGCGATCGCGCGGATCGACGGTGAACCTGCCTTGGGCCAGCCACTCGAGCGTGGTGTTGTCACCCGCGAAGAACTTGCTGTCCCCGTTGACGGAGGTTAGGCCAGTGGTGCCCCACAGCTCGCCGCCGAGCCGGATCTTGCCCTCGCGCAGGGGCAAGTACGCGCCGAAGGCCCAGCGCAAATCCGAGCCCAAGAACAGGTCGCTGTTCTCGGTGCTGCCGATGCTGCCTTGCGGACGGAAATGCGGTCCGATGTTGCCGCTCAAGAAGAACTTGCCGAAATCTAGCTCGCTCGCCGCGTACAGGTAGCCGGACGTCGCGCCGTCACTGGAGAAGCCGTTTTCGCTGCCGGTCGGCGCAAACAGCGCCGCGCCGAGGCCGAACTTCAGCCACTCACTATCCGTCTCCCAAGTCTTCACGCGCACATCGAGGCGGAGGTCGCCTACCGAGACGGGCGTGTCACCGATGCCACCGTTGCCCACGCCTTGAGCTTGCGGATCGTCTCCATAGAGAGTCAGCAGGTTGATCGGTAACGTCAGTCCAAACGTCAGACGCTTGAGCACCTGAGCGCCGCCGGACAAGTACGTGATGAATTGTCCCTGAACCGGGTTGTCGATGCGTCGTGCGACCGCGGCGTTGTCCGTTACTGTCTCGCTGCGCAGCGGGTTGTGCGAGTAGCCCAGCGCGCCGTTCGCGTAGATGCGGTTCTCCGCGCTCCCGACCGGTCGCCAGACCATGAAGCCGTCGTCCGGAGCGCCCGAGATCTGCGCGCGATCCAGATAGAAGTACTGCGCCTGCGCTTGGGCGTCGCGCGCGGCGCCGACGAAAGCGGCGGTGCCCAGGGCTAGCGCCAGCAGGGTCCGCGCCCCGCGGGCAACGGTAGGTTGACGACCGCGAGACTGCTGTCGGTGAGACTCCACGACGAAGGAAAGTAGCCTGCCGGTGACGCCATTAGAAGCGCGTTTTCGCGGGATTGGCTTGGATGCGCGGCGAGCGCGCCGTGTGATGGAGAGATGAAACGAGCAGCCGCGCCGGCTTTTGGGGCCGGCCGGTGGGTCAGTGCGGGGAGCGCGCCGCTTCCGGAACGTCAGCGAAGACCTCGCACACCCAGACCGAGCCGTCCGCGTCCGGCACCACGCCAAGCCCCACGGCGTCGAACCGGGGCTGGAGCAGGTTCTCCCGGTGCGAGGGGCTCGCCCACAGCGCGCGGTGCGCGAACGTGACGTCCAGCGCGTGAGCGACGTTCTCTCCCGCGGCGATCACGTCGATGCCCGCCGCTGCTAGGCGCGTGAGGTGATCACCATCACCCGCGTCGTGCGCCACTCGCCGCTGCTGGCGCATGGCCTCAGCGTGCTGGAGCGCGACGGCGTCCAAGCGGGGATCGCGCCGGAGGGGCGGGCTGTGCTCCGTGGCGCGCGCCTGGTTCAGCATCGAGAGCAGCGCCTCGCCGCCGTCCGCGTCACGTGGCAAAGGGACGCTCGGCTCCCCGGGCGCGGGATCTCTGAAGTAGGAGCGCGGCGGCTCGACGTCCGCATAGACGGTGGCCTCGAGCACCGGGCGCGGGCCGCCCGCCACGCTGGCCAGTAGCTGCAGCAGAAATGGGCCAGCGCGATCTGCGCGGAAGCGCGCTCGCGCCCGCTCGCCGTCGAATGACGTGGGCAGCGAGCGCGGCGGGCCCTTCGGACCGAGCAGCACGAACTTGGCGTCCGCGGCGGGCACGAGCAGGCGCGCGGAGACTTCGATCCAGCTGCTGGCGCGCGCTCGCACCGGCAGCGGATCCAGATCTGCCAGCTCATCCACCGCCACCGCTGCCAGCACTTGGCGCCCGCGCGTCTCCGCGAGCGCTACGCCGCAGCGTCGCGCTCCGCCGTCACTCCAGCCGCGTAGCCACGCCTGCATGCGCTCCACCGCCGTCGCGCTCGTCAAGTCTCCCCCCTCGAGCGTCCAGGCGCGCGGCCAGACGTAAGGCGAGCCCTCTGCCCGCAGGGCGAAGTTGATCTCGGAGGCGTCCAGCGCGGCGGCGCCTTCGCTCTGCCGGCGCGCGAAGCGCTCCGCGAGGCGTGACAGGGCGGCGTCGCCCCCGTCGCACGGCGCCAAGAACGGGGCCAGCGCGTCCGGAACGGCGCGCAAGCCGAGCGGCGAGGCGATCGCGTCCGGGAACGTGAAGGCCTCGCCCGCGTCGCTGGCCGCGGTGGGGCTTACGACCGCGGAGCTTGCCGGCGGCGCGGCAGCGGGGGAGGCGCCGCAGCCCCCGAGCAGCAGGAATGCAGCGGCCAAAGTCCCGCGAGCGAAATCGCCCCGCGTGACTCGAGCTCGGGCCATGGCCATTCCTAGCATGTTTTCCGCGTCGGGCCGCGCCACCTTCCGCGTTGCCCTGGCTGCGTCCGGCGTCTACGCTCGCGTTTAGCCTGATGGCTGCTCGCATCACTACTGCCGCAAAGGTCGGCGCCTTCGCCGTCGTGATGTCGACCGCCGGCCTCTTCATCTACCGCTACGTAACGAAGAGCGGCGAGGGTGATGGCGGCTACGTCGTGTACGCGCGCATGAAGGACGCGAGCGGCATCGCCAAGATGTCGCAGGTGCGCATCGCCGGCATCCCGGTGGGCCGAGTCAAGTCGGTGCGGCTGGAGCGCGACATGGCGCGCATCGACATCGCCATGAACGAAGACGTGCCGTTGTACGAAGACGCGGCCGCGGCCAAGGTCGCCTCCAGCCTGCTCGGTGAGTTCCAGCTCAAGCTGTCGCCCGGCACGGACGGGCGCCGCAAGCTGGAGGATGGCGACGAGATCAAGGTGGTGACCGAGGCGCAGACCACGGACGACCTGATGCGGCAGATGTCCGACATCGCCAAGGACGTGAAGGAAGTCACCGCGGCGCTGCGTGAGTCGGTCGGGACCGAGCAGGGCAAGCAGGACATCCAGTCCACGCTGCGCAACCTGGCGCTGGTGACCGAAGCCTTGAACGAAACCGTGCGCGAAAACCGCACCGCTATCCACGAGATCGTCGTCAACACCCAGCAGATCACGCAGCGTAGCGCACCCGAGATCGCGCAGATCTTGGAGAACGTGCGGGAGACGACGCGTGAGGTGCGTGAGCTGGTGCAGAAAGATCCGGCGCGCCCGGGGCAAGACGGGGAGATTCGCCAGATCGTGGAGCGCGTCGATCGCGCCAGCCAAAACCTGGAGAGCGCGCTCAAGAACGTGGACGAGGTGACCGGGCGGCTGGAGCGCGGGGAGGGCACGCTCGGCAGGCTGACCAAGGACGAGAAGCTGATCAACGAGGTGGAGGGCGCGGTCGAGAACGTGGGCGACTTCCTCGGCGGCGTCTCCCGCCTACAGACCATCGTCAGCCTGCGCACGGACTACCAGTTTTTGGCCAGCACCGTGAAGAGCTACTTGGAGGTGCGGCTCCAGCCGCGCGAGGACAAGTACTACCTGATCGAGGTCGTCAACGATCCCAAGGGTCTCACGCGCTTCGAGCAGATCGACGTGGACACCACCAACCCGAACGACCCGCCACACTACCGCGAGGTGCGGACCGTGACCGCGAACTCGCTGCGCTTCTCGCTGCAGTTCGCCCAGAGCTTCGGGCCCTTTACCGGACGCTTCGGCATCAAGGAGTCGACGGGTGGCTTGGGTCTGGATGTCTCCCTGTTCGACGATCGCTTCGAGCTGCGGCAGGATCTCTACGGCTTCGGCGAAGTGGTGCTGCCGCGCTGGCGCATCTCGCTCGGCTACGAGTTCATCAATCGTCTGTGGTTGCTCGGCGGCGTGGAGGACATCTTGAGCGGCTCTCGCCGCGACTACTTCGTCGGTGGCATGCTGCGCTTCAACGACGAGGACTTGAAGACCATCTTGCCGTTCGCGCGCGTGCCGTAGCGCTCAGACGTCACGGCGCCTCTGCTCACTTCATCGGCATGCCGTGGCCGGGGCCCACGATGCCGGACCAGGCCGCCTCCGCGCTCCAGCCGGGGTGGACGTGCGGCGGGTGGTGACACTCCGTGGCGCAGAAGCTGGGCGAGGGCATGAGCGTGAGGCCGCGCTGCTCGGGCTTCTCCGCGTGCTTGGAGCCGGGGCCGTGGCACACCTCGCACTGCACGTTGGTCAAGCCAGCGACCGCCGTCACGGTCGAGCCGCCCGCCTTGCCGTAGCCGGTGACGTGGCAGCTCACGCAGTCCAAGTTGAACTCCTTGTGCTGGCTCGTGAGCGTCGCGTAGGCGCGGGCGTGCGCCGTGTGATCCCAGAATTTGCGCTGGTTTTCGTGGCACTTGCCGCAAGCGTCCACCCCGATGTAACTGGCCTGGCCGGGCGCGACGGGCGGCGGCTTCAAGTCCTTGAAGGCCTCTTTGTTGTGGTCGTTCACGCGCCGGTAGTAGCCCGCGATGTGCGAGGCCACCGCCTCGTCGCTGCCGAGCTTCTCCTTCACTTCCACGGATTGGAAGCGGAAGAAGCTGCCTTGCGCCGGCGGTTTCGCCTCGGGCAGCTGCGCGAGCTCCGCTTCGAGCGCGCTCTGGTCGCGCTTGAGCGCCGCCAGATCGCTGGCGGAGCCGCCCTGCTCCAGGCGCGTCTTGATCTCGCGCAAGCGCCGGCCGATCTCGAGCTTACGCTCGGTCGTCTCCAAGCCGCTGCCGTCCGCGAACTCCAGCTTCTGCCCGCGCACGTAAAGATCGACCACGCCCAGCGCCTGCAGGTGGTTGGGCGTCTCCACCACCAGCGTGCTGCCGATCAACACCGGGGACTGCGGCGGGTCGTTGGCCTCGCCTTCGTCGAAGGGCTTGCCCAAAACCACCACCTCGAAGCCAGGCTGCGCCTCGATCAGGCGCAGCGCCTCTCCGCGCGGCATCGCTGCCAGCAGCACGTCAAGCTGCGATCCCTGCCGGCCCAGCTCACTCAAGGCGGCTTTGGCGGCCGCCGCCGCGTCCGAAACCTCCACGCCCGTCGGTGGCTGGCCGGCTACGAGCGGCACGCTCACTCCGGCCAGGCCCACCTTCAGGCCGGCGATCTCCACGACCTGGGTGCTCTTCGTCACTGAGCTCTTCAGGTTGGCAGCCAGCAGCGTGGCCCCTGCGCGCGACGAGAGGCTCTGCAGCGCGGCCTCGCCCTGCAAGAAATCGTTGGCGCCGGGCGCCCACGCGGTCAAGCGCAGGCTCTTGTACGAGTCCGCCAGCGCCTCGGCCTTGAAGCTCGCCTGCGCATCGCGGGCGGCGTCCGCGCGCGCGTTCATGAACAGCATCGGTCCGGCGCCGAGCACCAGCGCGTGAGGCGCGGCCTTGGCTTGGCTCTGCACGTAGGCCGCGGCGTGATCGGCGCCGCCCTGCATGTCCTTCACGCAGCCGCAGGGCTCGAGCGCGCCCGACACGCTGGACATCACGTACAGGCGGAGGGACGGGGCCCCAGGGCCGGCGCTGGCCGGCTCCGAGCCGCACTTGCAGCCGGAGGTGGCGCAGCCAGCCGAAACTGCCACACCGAGGAGGAGCGCCAACGAAGGTCCGCGAGCCACGCGGCTGGTATAGCGCGCCGGCACCAGGTTTTCCGCGGCAAAACGGCGCTTATGCAAGCCGGCGCATTTCCGCGCCACGCGGCCTTGTTTTCGCCTGCATAATGCCTGTGTCGTGCAGGAGGACACCAAGGGCAAAGCCCCCCAGCCGTTCGGCCCCTTCGTGCTCGAGCGGCGCGTGGCCGTCGGGGGCAGCGCCGAGGTGTTCCTGGCTCGTCCCAAGATTGGCGTGCAGCCGGCGGCCCACCTCGTGGTCAAGCGCCTGCTGCGCTCGGTGCGCGAAGGCGGCGAGTTCGACGCGTTGGAGCGCGAGGCGGAGCTGCACCGGGCGGTGAAGCACCCCAACGTGGTGGACGTGTACGGCGCCGGCATGGTCGGTGACGAGCCGTACCTGGCGCTCGAGTACGTGGACGGCGTGGATTTGTACCGCTTGCTGCGCCGAGCGGAGTCCGAGCAACGGCGCTTCCCGCCCGCGCTAGCCGCCCACATCGCCCGTGAGGTCGCCGAGGCGCTCACGGCCGTCCATGGCGCGCGGGACGCAGACGGCAACGTGCTGCACATCGTGCACCGTGACGTCACTCCCTCCAACATCCTGCTGTCCACGGATGGCTCGGTGAAGCTGGGGGACTTCGGCATCGCGCGCTTCGAGCACCGCATGAAGCCCACGCAGCACAGCGGCGGGGGCCTGAAGGGCAAATTCGGCTACCTCTCGCCGGAGCAGGTCGCCGGTGAGCCTTCGGACCACCGCGCCGACTTGTTCGCGCTCACCGCGGTGCTCGGTGAGATGTTGATTGGTGAGCGCGTCTTCCCCGGCAGCGGGCAGCTGGCGGTGCTGCTGGCGATTCGCGACGTGAACATCGAGCCGTTGCGGCGCGCGGCAGCCATGTTGCCGCCCGGTATGCTGGCGGTGTGCGAGCG
>JAEYOT010000159.1 GCA_023411445.1 Pseudomonadota bacterium | reverse complement strand
GCGCTGGTCCGCCACTTGGCTGTACGGACCGCGCACGCCGGCGTACTGGCCTTCGGGCGTGTGCGCCAGCGCCTGCGCCAGCTCGGCCATCGATTGGTAGCGGTGCGCCGGATCTTTCGCCAGCGCGCGCAGGATCACGGCCTCCAGCTCGCTGGAGATCTGTAGGTCCGGAAACACGGAGCGCATCGCGGGCGGCACCTCGTTCAGGTGCTTGGTCAAGACGCCCAAGAACGTCTCCCCCGTGAACGGCACCGCGCCCGTGAACAGCTCGTACAAAATGATGCCGACCGCGTAGATGTCGCAGCGCAAATCAGCGTGCTTTCCGCTGGCTTGCTCGGGCGCCATGTACTCCGGCGTGCCGAAGATCATGCCGGTCTTCGTGAGCTTTCTGTGCTTGGAGACGCTCTGCGCTTCGGCTTCATCGGCGGTGGGCTTCAGCTGCGCGATGCCAAAGTCCACGATCTTCACGATCTCTTCGCCGTCCGCCGTGCGTTGCAAAAACACGTTCTCAGGCTTCATGTCGCGGTGCACGACGCCCTTGCCGTGCGCCGCCTGCAGCGCGCGGCAGATCTGCATGGCGATCGGCAAGGCGCGCGGCGCGGTCAGCACGCGCGAGCGCTGGAGCTCGTCGGCAAGATCGTTGCCCTCCAAGAACTCCATGGCCAGGTAGAAACAGCCGTTCTCCAGCTGGCCAAAGTCGAACACGTCCAGCACGTTGGGGTGCTTGATGCGCGACGCGCTGATCGCCTCTTGCTGGAAGCGCGTGACGATGTCCCCTTTGTGCGCGTACTCGGCGCGCAGCACCTTGAGCGCCACGCGCTTTTCGATCGCCGTGTGCTCCGCCAGGTACACCTGCCCCATGCCGCCCTCCCCGAGGAGCTTGATGACCTTGTAGCGTCCCGCGACGGTCGTGCCGACCAGCGGGTCTCCGGGGGGATTTGATTGCATGACTGGCGGCGGCCCCACAGGCTCGAGGAAGAACCTGAAAGATAACACGCAGCCCACCCCGGCCCGCAAATGATACGTTCCACTCGGCATGATCGTCGTGATGGAGCCCAGCGCCTCTGAGCAAGCAGTGGAAAGCGTGATTTCGTTCCTAGTGAACGCCGGCTTCGACGTACACCGTTCGAGCGGAGCGACCACCACCATCTTGGGGGTGGTCGGCGACCTGACCCGCAACGATGTCACCGTGGTGAGTGAGTTCCCCGGTGTGTCGCAGGTCGTCCGCGTGAGCGAGCAGTTCCGGCTCGCGTCGCGGCGCTTCCGCCAACAGTCCACGGTGGTGGAGGGCCCCTGGGGCAGCATCGGCGGCGACAAGCCGTGGATCGCGATCGAGCCAGTCGGCCCGATACCCGCGCCGGGCGCGAGCGAGCCGCCGCCCTCGCGCGACTTGACCTACGAGGTGCGGGCCGGCCGCCCCTTCGACGCGGCCATCACGCGCTCCCCGCGCGCGGTGGACACGATCGGCGCGCTGGTTTGCTTGTCCGTCCACCCGCAGCCGTCGGACCAACGCTTCGCGGTGCATTTCGTGGAGCGCGGGCCCAGCTGGGGCGCCAACGCCTGGATCGGCGCCGCGGAGAAGGAGCTGGCTCGCGGCGACAGCGCCATCGTGCTGCTGGAGGCTGGCGGCGAGTACCCGAACGGCGCGCGCACGCTGGAAATCGCCGCGATCGCGCGGGCCAAGCAGCGCACGCACCTGCCGATCGTGGTGGACGCACCCAGCATCGCGCAGCGCTCGCGCTACGTGGAGTCGGTGGCGTGCGCCGCGATCGCGGCCGGAGCGGACGGAGTCATCCTGCGCACGTGGATCGGTCCCACCGGCGAGGTGCCGCGCGTGCCCGCGACGCTGAGCTGGAGTGACTCCGTCAAGCTGGCTGAGCGGCTCCGCGCCATCGGCCAGGCCATCCGCGGATGAAGCGCGTCGTCATCGTCGGCTTCGGCTTGATCGGCGGCTCGCTGTCGCTGGCGCTGCGCCGCTCGGGGCGCGTGCACGTCACGGCGATCGATCGCGCGCCGGTGCTAGAGCGACCGGAGGCGCGCGCCGCGGCCGATCATCACCTGCCGCTCGAGGAGACGGAGGCGCTGAAGGTCGCGCTGGAGCGTTCGGACGTGACCGTGCTGGCGGTGCCGGTCGGTACGATCGTGCGGCTGGTGCCGTGGAGCCTGAGCCACGCGCCGGTCGTCACCGACTGCGGCTCCACCAAGCGCGAGATCGCGGCCGCCGCCGCCGAGCACGCGCGGGCGCGCTTCTTCGTGCCAGGCCATCCGATGGCGGGCCTGCCCGACGGCGGCATCGAGAACGCGCGCGGCGATCTGTTCGAAGGTCGCTCGTGGATTTTGAGCCCTGGCGCGAGCGAGCCCAGCGCCTACCAGGCCGTGCGCGACCTACTCGGACTCACGGGCGCTCGGCTGGTCGAGCTCACGCCCGAGGAGCACGACCGCGCGGTCGCGCTCACCAGCCACTTGCCGCAGCTGCTGGCGAGCGGCTTGCTCACGCTGGCGGACGCTCCGAGCGCACGCGCCGCGATGGGCCCCGCGTTCGAGCGGGCCACGCGCGCCGCAGGCGGCCCCGAATCCATGTGGAGTGACATCTTCGAGACCAACGCCGACGAGGTGGCGCGCGCGGCGGAGGCGCTCAGCGTGGAGCTGAGCCGGATCGCTCAGGGTCTGCGACGCTCACCGCCAGACTTGCAGCCGGCCCTGGCGCTCCTCGCGGAAGCGCGCAGCAAGCGCGGCGGCACCTGACTCCGCTCACCACTCTGGCAAGGATGTTGCTTTGTCGGGGCCCGTGAGGTTGCAGCGCTCCTACCTGGTTAGCGTCGCGTTCATCTGCGCGGCGGTTGCCTGCTCGCTCAACGACCAGCAGGATCTGCCGGTGTCAGGCGGCGCCGGCGCGGCCGGCAGCAGCACGACGGGCGGCGGCAATGGCGCCGGCAGCGGCGGCACCGGCGGCACC
>JAEYOT010000142.1 GCA_023411445.1 Pseudomonadota bacterium | reverse complement strand
GTCCGCCGCCGCCCGTATTCCTGTCGTCACCCACGGCGAGCGCGCGCGACGCCGAGATCAGCGAGATGAAGGATCGCTACGCGATGGGGGACTTCACGGGCGCGCTGGTCGTGGCCGAGGGCCTGCTGGAGCTGGACGCGAGCGATCTCGACGCGCAGCGCTACGCGCAAAGCTGTCGGGACGTGCTGACTCAGATGTACAGCGCCCGGCTGGGCGCGCTCTCCCAGCGCGTGCGCGTCGCGGTGCCCGGCGATCAGATCCGCTGGCTTTCGCTGGATCACCGCGCAGGCTTCGTGCTCTCGTTGATCGACGGCTCCTCGACGGTCGAGGAACTGCTCGACATCAGTGGTATGAACCGCCTGGATGCGCTGCGAATCCTCTACACGCTGTTCGACCAGCGCGTCATCGCGCTCTCGTAGCTCGCTCGTGGCCGCCGTCGCGGCCGTGCTCTCGTTCGCTTCCCCCGCCGGCGCCGAAGCGCCGCTGACGCAGCCGGAGCGCGTCGCCTCGTACACGCTGCACGCCAAGCTGGACGCGGCGCAGCACCGCGTGAGCGCGCGCGGCACCATCGAGCTACTGAACGTCAGCAGCGCGCCGCTAAGCGAGCTTTACCTGCACCTTTACATGAACGCGTTCAAGAACGACGAGAGCGTGTTCTTGCGCTCGCCGTTCGGCGCGGGGCGCAGCGGTCAGCACGGCAGCAAGTGGGGCTACGTGGACGTCAAGCGCCTGTACTGGCGGGAGCTGCAGAGCGAGCTGTGGCCGTCGCGCAGCGCCAGGAGCCCCGGCGATCCGCAAGACGAGACGGACGTGCGCGTGCCGCTGCTGGCGCCGCTGGAGCCGGGGAGAGCGCTCACGCTCGACGTGGAGTTCGAGGTCCAGCTTCCGGAGATCGTGGAGCGCACCGGCTACATGGGCGACTACCACTTCGTTGCGCAATGGTTCCCCAAGCTGGCGCGCCTGATGCCGGACGGCAGCTTCGCCCACTTCGCGTTTCACGCGCAGTCCGAGTTCGCGGCCAATTTCGGTGACTACGACGTGACCTTGGACGTCCCGGCGGGCCACGTGGTGGGGGCGAGCGGCGCCTGCGAGCCGGCGGCCGCCGCCGCGGGGCGAAATGCCTGGCGCTGCCGCGCGTCCGGCGTGCACGACTTTGCCTGGACCAGCTGGCCCGGCTTTCAGGAGCGCCGTGGTCGCATCGGCAGCGTCGACGTGCGAGTGCTCACGCCTCCCGGGCACGCCCGTAGCGCCGAGCTACAGCTCGAGCTGGTGCGCTTCGGTCTGCGCCATTTCGGCGAGCGCTTCGGCCCCTACCCTTACCCCACGCTCACCGTCGTGCACCCGCCCCAGGCCGCGGCCAACTCCGGCGGCATGGAGTACCCGACGCTCATCACCACGGGCGGGCCCTGGTACGCGCCGTGGACCGGCGCGCGAGCGCTCGAAGCGGTCACGATGCACGAGCTCGCGCACCAGTGGTTTTATGGGCTGTGCGCCAGCGACGAGCATCGCTTTCCCTTCCTGGACGAGGGGCTCACCAGCTACGCCGAGCACTCCGCGCTCTCTCAGCTGCTCGGCACAGGCTCCGCGTACCAGGGCCTGGGCCTGAAGGTGCAGAGCGAAGCGCTGGCGCGCACCATCGCCGCAGCGCGCGGCGCCGACGAGCCCATCGCGCAGGGCGCCGCGGATTTCTTCAGCTTCCGCAGCTTGGGAGCGATCGTCTACAGCCGCACGGCCACGCTGCTCAGCACGCTGGAGCGCGTGTACGGTCAGGAGCCGTTCAGCCTGGCGCTAGGCGACTACGCGCGCGCCGCGCGCTTCCGCCACCCGGAGCCGAGCGACCTGCTAGCCGCCGTGCGCGGCCGCCTCGGCGAGGCAGCCGCCCGCAACCTGGAGCGCGCCCTGTTCGAACGCGCCAGCGTCGACTACCTGGTGCGTGACGTGCAGAACGCCCCCGCGGATCCGCGCGCCGGCGTGTTCGATGAAGGCAGCGGACGCCGGACGGTTCCGCGGCAGGAGGTGCGTCCGGCCAGGCGTTACGCCGGTCGCGCGGTCGTGCTGCGCCACGGTGAGCTCGAGCTACCGGTAGAGATCGAGCTCGGCTTCGAGAGCGGGAAAACCGAGCGCCGCCGCTGGGACGGCCAAGGCACGCGCTACGTCGTCGACTACGAAGGCCCGGAGAAGTTGGTCCGTGTCCGCGTGGACCCGGAGCGCCGCGTGCTCTTGGACGACGACCTCGGCAACAACGCGCTGGCCACGGCGCCGCAAGGCACGCCGCGCGTGCTGGAACGTTTGCTGTACGTCAGCCAGCTCCTGCTCGGCGGAGGGCTGCCATGAGCCGTCCCGGGCCGGGCGAGCACCGCGCCGCGAGCCGGCCGCTGGTGATCGCGTCCTTGGCGTTGGTCAGGCTGCTGGCCGGCTTCGCCCTGGCGCTGCCGCTCGCGTCCGTGGCGGCCGAGAGCGGCGTCGGGCACCACGCGGCGGGAGATCGCGTGCTGTTCGAGGCTGGCGGCTACCAGCTCTTGGAGCTGCTCCGGCTGCAAGGGCCCAGCTTGCTCGCGACCTTGCGCGGCCTATTGCCGCTGCTGACCGGGGGGCTGCTGCTCACAGCCGCGTGCAACGTCGTGCTGCTCGTCACGCTCGACACGCAAGGTAGCCTGCGGCTCGCGGAGTGGCTCCCGCGCAGCGTGCAGCGGCTGCCCGTGGTCCTGACGATCGGCGCGGGCGCTGGCCTGTGCCAGTTGGCGGTGTTGATGCTGGGCGGCAGCTTGGTCGCGGCCGTTCCGAGCTGGATGACGCGGCCCGTTCAACAGAGCGCGCTCGAGCTAGGCACCTGGCTCGTGTTCTTGGCGCTGGCGTCGGCGGTCGGCGGCGTCGCCGACGTGGCCAAGGCCTGCTCGGTTCGTCACGAGAGCGGCTTCGCGCAGGCGCTCCAGCACACCGCGGCGCGCCTGCGCGCGCGGCCGCTCGTCACCTGCTTCGGCTGGCTGCCCTACGGCGCCGTCTTCGTCGCGGCGGTGCTGGCGGTCGCGCCAGTGACTGAGGCGCTGGACGTCTCAAGCCCCGGAGCATGGCGCGTCGTGCTGGTGCTCGTCTGCCATCAGGCGGTGATCGCGCTGGCCGTCGCGCTACGCGCTGCGTGGTACGCGCGGGCGCTACGCCTCGCCGCCACCTGAGCGGCTGGCCCAGAACTCGGCCATGTCACGCGGCAGCGGCGCTTGCAGCGAGAGCGGCGCTGCCGTCATCGGGTGCATGAAGTCGTAGCGCTCGGCGTGGAGCAGCTGGCGCGGGTGCTCGAGCAGCGTCAGGTCGTCGTCCGTCAGCTCGCCATCGGCTGCGCGCGCCAGCATGCGCTCGTCCGGACCGTAGAGCTTGTCGCCTACCACTGGGCAGCCGAGCGCCGAGAGGTGCAGGCGGATCTGGTGCTGGCGGCCGGTGTGCAAGGCCAGCCGGCACAGCGCGTAGCCGGCTCGCTCCTCGATGACCTCGATGCCCGTGCGGGCCGGCAGGCCGCGACCGGCCGGCACCACGCGCATCTTCACGCGCAGCGAGTTGTCACTGTCCAGCTCCACCGCGAAGTCGCACTCGGAGACTTGGGGCACGCCGTGCGTCACCGCCAGGTAGGCCTTCTTCACGGTGTCCTCGCCGCCGAGCGAGCGCTCCTCGAGCAGGCGCTTGAAGGCGCGCTCCGCTTCGATGTGCTTGGCGAGCATCAAGACGCCGCTGGTCTCGCGATCGATGCGGTGGATCAGCGCCAAGAACTCACCCGGGCGCGCCTTACGCAGCCGCTCGATCACCGTATTTCGGTGGTAGCGCGCGGTGGGGTGCACGGTGACGAGCGGCGGCTTGTCGATCACGAGCAGGTGCGCGTCCTCGTACAGGACTGGCAGCGGCACCTCGTCCACCTCCTCGAACGGCGCTCGCCACAACGCGATGCGCTCGTCTGCCTTGACGCGATCGTTGGCGCGCAGCGCGCGGCCATCGGCGGCATGCGCCGACTGCTCGATGATGGCGCGCGCGCGCGTGCGGCTGGTGTTGCGCAGCTGGCTGCGCATGAACACGTCCAGCCGCATCCCGGCGCACTCGGCGGGCACGCGGTACACCTTGAGGATCGCATCCTCGTGCACGCCGGGCGGCCGCACCGGCGGCGCTTCGGGCGGCGGCGTTTCGCGCGGCTTCATGAACGCTGGCGCCGCCCGGCGGCGTTAGCCGCGCGCCTTGACCCGGTGAATCTCGGTGCCCACGCCCAGGTCCGTGAAAATCTCGAGCAAGAGCGCGTGGCGGCGTCGCCCGTCGATGATGTGCACCTTCTCCACGCCCGCAGACACCGCGTCCAGCGCGCAGCGCACCTTGGGGATCATGCCGCCGGTGATCACGCCCTCGCCGATCAGGCGCTCGGCCTCCTGCGCATCTAGCGAGCGCAACAGCTCACCGTTGGCCGTCTTGACGCCGGCCACGTCGGTCATGAGCATGAGCTTAGCGGCGTTCATCGCGCCCGCGATCGCGCCGGCGGCGGTGTCAGCGTTCACGTTCAGGCTCTTGCCCTCACGGTCGACCGCGATTGGGGCGATCACCGGCACGAAGCCGCTCTCGATCAGCTGCGTGACGATCTTGGCGTCCACGTGGGCCACCTCGCCCACGCGCCCTAGATCCACCAACACCTCGGCGCCGCTCGCGTCCTTGGACTTCACGGGCTCCTGGCGCTTGCCGCGCATGAACTGGTCGTCCTTGCCGGAGAGGCCCACGGCGCGCCCTCCGTGCTGACAAATCATGCCGACGATCTCCTGGTTGACGGCGCCGCCCAACACCATCTCCACCACGTCCATCGTGGCGTCGTCCGTCACGCGCAGGCCGCCGCTGAAGGTGGATGTGATGCCCACGCGATCCAGCATGCTGTTGATCTGGGGACCGCCGCCGTGCACCACCACCACCCGGATGCCGACGTAGCGGAGCAGGCACACGTCGCGGGCGAAGCTCTCTTTCAGGTCCTCGTCGACCATGGCGTGCCCGCCGTACTTCACGACGAACGTGCGTTGGTGGAAGCGCTGGATGTAGGGCAGCGCCTCGTGCAAAACCTTGGCTTTCTCGACGAGCTCGTCCATTTTCCGGGCCCCTATAGCGCAATTCCGCCCCGCCGTCCGGTGCCCCCGCCGCGCCGGCCGCGGACCTCTGCCCCCGCTAGGGCCCTCACGCCAGCTGTGCTAAACGCCGCGGCGAGATGGATATCTTGATGGTGTCGGCAGAGCTGTCGCCCTACGCGCGCGGCAGCGAGACGGGTGACGTGGTGGCGGGCCTGAGCAAGGCGCTATGTCAACTGGGCCACCGCGTGACGATCGCCCTCCCGCGCCACCCCGGGTTCGAGGCCGGCGGCCTCCTGATGGCGCGACGCCTCACGCCCCTGTCGATCGGCGGGGTAGACCTGACGGTGCTCGACGGGCAGCTCGCATCCGGCGTGGAGCTCGTGTTGTTCGACGACCCGCCTCTGTACGATCGCCCCTCCGTGTTCGGCGAAGATGGCGGCTACCCCGACAACCTCGCGCGCTTTGCGGTCTTGTGTCGCGGCGCCGCAGCGCTCGTGGAGCAACGCGCCGAACAGGGTAAGCCGTTCGAGGTCGTCCACACTTTCGACGCGCCGACGGCTGCGGTCGCGGCGCTGCTGCGCGGCGCGAGCACGCCGCTCCCCACGGTGCTCACGGTGCTGGATACGACGAACGCGGGGCGCTTCGCCAGCGGTGCTCACCAAGCCTTCCCGGGCCTATACGGGCTCACGGGGGACTCGCTGTCGCTGCTCGAGCTCGGGCTGGCCAGCGCGCAGCTGGTCGTGGCCGGCTCTGAGGACACCGCGCGGGACCTAGCCAATCCGCACGTTTCTGGGGCCCTGGCGACGCGCCTGATCGGAGACCGCGCGCCCACCGTCGTCGGCACCGGGCTGGACTACGCGATCTACAACCCCGCGACGGACACAGCGCTGACCTCCCGCTTCGACGCGCAGGACGCTTCCAACAAGGGCCGCTGCAAGGCCGCCATGCTCACGGAGCTGGGCCTGGAGCTCGAGCTCGATCGTCCCCTCGTGTTCGCGCTGGCCAGCTCCGAGCGCGAAGCGGAGCTCTTGATCGCGGCGCTGCCGGCTCTGCTCAAGAACGACATCGCCGTGATCGTGAGCGTGAGCGCCCCGCGCGCCGCCGAAGAGCTCGGCCGACTCGCGGCGGACTACCCGTCGGATTTGGCGCTGCTCAAGGACGCCACGGACGCCGGCCGGCGCCGCGCCCTCTCCGCGGCGGATTTCGCGCTCTGTCTGGACAGCACGTCGCGCACGCCCGCCTCTTTGCAGGCGGCGCAGCGCTACGGCGCCGTGCCCATCACCTACGCGCACGGCGCCGCCGTCGACGCACTGGTGGACTGCGACGCCGAGCTGGAGACCGGCACCGGGTTCTTGTTCGACGTGCTGGATGCCGCCAACCTGACGGGCGCCACCGCCCGGGCCCTGGCCGCCTACGGCTCGCCCAGCCATGCGCGCTTGCGCAAGCGTGTCATGCGCTTCGACGTCTCGTGGGAGCGCATCGCGCGTCGCTACGCGCAGCTCTACCGCCGCGCCGCCAGCTGACTCGTCTCGCACATCGAGCGACCAGCGCCGTTGACGTCTCCTCGTGAGGCGCTCAGCCCGGCGC
>JAEYOT010000137.1 GCA_023411445.1 Pseudomonadota bacterium | reverse complement strand
CCCTCGTACAGGTCCGCTCAGGTGGACCCTTCGGTCACCTCGTCGTCGCTCTTGCCCGTGATCTTCTCCTTGAGCCAGATCGCGGCCCCCGCCAGTACGCCGAGCGCAATCAGCATCCAACCGAAGCGCCCCCAGATCCCGCGCTTCATGTCGGCCTCGGTGTACTTCGCGGTCACGGCTTGGACGATCTCGGGATCATCCATGTACGTGTCGTCCTTGAACGCGACGGGCTTGCAGTCCGTCACCGAGAAGTAGGACCACAAAATGCCCTTCACTTGGCACAAGTAGCCCGCTTCGAACCCCGCCAATTGTGGATCCTTGGCTAGCGGCTCGGGCAAAGGCCCGGTCGCAAACGTCTGATCTCCCGTGTTGTAGATGAGAGGGATGCCCTTGGCTTCGGCACGGCTCGGAACCAACAGCAACCCTAGCAATAACCCCAGAAACGCTACCATTCCCTTCATAGCAGCCACCTTACCAAAGCGCTGGCGCTCACCTTCCCTTTTCGAGCGACTATATTGATGGTCGTGAGCGAGCGCCGTTGGTCCCAACGGACCAACCTTGCTCGCGATTACAAGCTGCCGAGAACTACTGGCTCGAATAGCCGCGCGGCCGAGAGACCTCAGCCGAGCGCGAGGTGCGCCGCCAGGCGGTCGAAATTCTGCTCGTTGGCGTCCACGATGAAGCCGGCCAAGCGCGTCGCTTCCTCGGCGGATTGAAAACGAAGGCGCCAGATCAGAAGCGTGGACTGCCCCAAATCCACGAACGTCATCGTGTGGGTGAACGGGTGCGAAGGCTCCTCCACCACCACGCGCTCGTTCGGCTCGATCACGCTGAACGTTTTGTGCGTGGGGTAGCGCGTGCCGTCCGGCATCACCATCACGAAGCGCCAGCTCCCGCCCGGCTTGAGCTCGAGCTCGACGAGCTCGTTGACGACGCCGGTCGGTCCCCACCAGCTCATCAGGCGCTGCGGCTCGCTGAACGCGGCGTACACACGCTCGCGCGGCGCAGCCAGCAAGCGACTGGAGACGATCTCGTGAGGATCGCCGACCATGCCCTCGAGGCGCAGGAAGTGCTCGGCCGTCCCGATCTGGCGCGAGGCGCTGCCATCTTCCCCCTGCAAGAAGGCGGTTTGCTCGGTGTAGGTCATGGCGCAGCCACGGCCCTGCGCGGCAAGCTCCACGGACGCGAGCGAGACGGAGAGCTGCCGCCCGCCGTGCCACATGTCGTAGGCGTAGACGATGCGCTCATTTTCCACGATGGTGTGAAAACGTGCTCGATAAAGCGTCTCGGTGGTGTGAAAGCGCCCGCGCAATAGCTCGCTGCCCCCCACACGGAAGTCCAGCGAGCGCTCGAGCAAGGTCCAGCGCTCCGGTGGTCCGATGAACCAGCGAGCCTTCGCGTCTTGCTCCGCCCAGGCTGCGAACACGCGCGCAGGCGCAACGGGGTAGCTGCGCTCGATGGTGAAGGAGCCGTGCACGATGGAAGGGGCTGTCATGTTTCGTCTTTCTCTGCGGGGCTGGGGTCTTCAGCCAAGTACTCACCCAAGCGATCGAAATGCCGCTCCCACGCGCTGCGGCGGCTTTCCAACCAGCGCGTCGCGAGGCTCAGCCCGGCGGGGCGCAAGCTGCACGAGCGCACTCGCCCCAGCTTCTGCGTCGTGACGAGACCGGACGCCTCCAGCACTTGCAGGTGCTGAACCACCGCCGCGAGCGTGAGCTCCAGCGGGCGCGCCAGCTCGCTGACCGAGACCACGCCGCGGCGGCTGAGCCGCTCGACGATGGCGCGACGCGTTGGATCGCCGAGCGCCTGAAAAACCAGGTCGGTCGTGGATTGCTTAAGCACTGACTTAAGTATTGCACCCGCCACCCAATAGTCAAGTGGAGACTTTAGTATCCGCGACAGCGCCCAACGCCCCGTCTTGAAGCACGGTAATCCTCTGCCGGCGACGAAACAGCGCGCGGCGGACTGCCGGCTCGGAGCCGATGCTATGCTGCCGCATGCTCGCGCCGCGACGGCTACCACCGCGCCGGCTGCTGCTCGGAGCCGCAGCGCTGGTGGTCTCGTGCGGCGCGCTCGGTCTCTCGGCGTCCGGCGCGCTCTCGGCTTCGCCGCTCGCCGGGAGCTCGTCCATCGCGCCCTATCTCGGCGCGTCGCTCCGGCCCCAGCCCGAGCCGAGC
Source organism: Pseudomonadota bacterium (assembly GCA_023411445.1). Classification (GTDB taxonomy): domain Bacteria; phylum Myxococcota_A; class Polyangia; order Polyangiales; family Polyangiaceae; genus PMG-095. Next base: position 8,490 of record JAEYOT010000137.1, on the reverse strand, counting down.
GCAGCAGCGTCGCCCTCAAGCTCTGTACCCACCGTCGCGGCGCCGCGCAGCCCGTGCAGCAGCGAGATGGTGCTCGTCCAAGGGACGTGCATGGATCGCTTCGAGGCGCATCTGGTCGAGCAGCTGCCGGACGGCTCGCTCCAGCCGTTTCCGCCGCATGAACGACCGGAGCGCGGTCACTTGATCGCGCGCTCGACCGCGGGGGTAAAGCCGCAAGCGTTCATCAGTCAACGCGAGGCAGCCGCGGCGTGCCGCAACGCCGGCAAGCGCCTGTGCAAGCTGACCGAGTGGTACCGCGCCTGCATCGGCAGCCAGAAGACGGTGTACCCGTACGGGGCCAAATACGAGGCCAAGCGCTGCAACGTCGGCCGGCCGCATCTGCTTTCCATGCTTCACGGCTCGAGCTCCAGCCGCTGGAGCTACGCGGATTTCAACGATCCACGCCTGGCCACGACCGAAGGCTTCTTGGCTCGCGCCGGTGAGTACGAAGGCTGCACCACGAGCGAAGGCGTGCACGACATGGTCGGCAACCTGCACGAGTGGGTGGAGGACTTGGTGGACCGCTCGCTACCGAAGAAGCTGCCCGTGCGCCCGGTGATCGAGCGCCGCATCGGGCGCAACACCGGCAACGGCATCTTCATGGGTGGCTTCTTCAGCACCACCAATGAGCACGGCGAGGGCTGCACCTACACCACCGCCGCCCACGACCCCGGCTACCACGACTACTCGACCGGCTTTCGCTGCTGTCAGGATCCCGTGGGCGACTGAACCAGCGCGTCGCTCCGATCCTGCTCCGCACGGGTCAAGAGCTCTTCGATCGCGTCGTTGATGACGGCCGGCTGCCGCGTGGTGAGCGCCAAGCACAGCGTGGGGCTATCCATGCGGCTGAGGCGACCAAGCGCCGCCTCGCGCGCGGCGCTCGAGCCGCGTTCTTGCAAGTACTGCCAGCTGCGGAGACCAAAGAAGGAGAGATCGCGGGCGGCCTGCAGCCAGGCGCGCTCCAGCGCGTCGTGCCCCGGCTCGTGAAACAGGGCAGCCAGCTGCAAGCGCACGCTGGGAGCCTCCGCGACGCGCAGGAGCCAGCGCCAGGTGTCGAGCCCAGACTCGTAAGCCTCCGGCGACGCTTGGCGCTGGAAAGCGGCGAGCACGGTGTCCCAGCAATGGGGCAGCTGTGCTCGCTCATCGAGCGGCAGGAGACGCTGGTAGCGGTTGAGCAGCTCGAGCGCCGCTTGGGAACCTACCAGCCAGTCGCCGCAGCCCAGCACGAGCGCGAAGTCCCCCTCGCGCTCCAGGCTGCGCAGCAAGCGGTCGAACGCGAGCGGGGATGCGGTGGGGTGGCTCCAGTCGTGCAGCGAAATACGGACGGTGGGCAGGTCGTGCTCAACGTCATCACCGATGACGCCGGTGCGGAGCTGCTCCTGCAGGTAGTGCTGAGCTCGCAGCAAGCGATGCCGTTCGAGCAGCGTGCGCTGACCACGCAGCGAAACTTGGCGGATCACATCGCTGCGGAGTGCACCGCGCATGCCATCTCACTGCGGAGGGTGTCGTGCGGCAGACGCCGAGCAGCGCGCACGCCGGCCGTCGCAAAATGCCTAGGCTGGACAACTGTGCGTGTGCCACTCCGGTGCCACCCCTCGCCTCCGGATTAGGGACTGCCCGGCTTCGCTGCGCCGGCTTGGGCGTGGCGACTGATCGGCGCCGTGAGCGCCACGGCGTCGCCCTCCAGCACTGCGCCGGCGTAGGCCATCTCTTCCAGGGTGGAGCCGATCGCCAGCCGCGCTTCGCGCACCAGCAGCCCGGTGGACCAGAGCAGCCCGCCGGTGCCCAGGATACCGAGGGAGATCGGCACCCAGCCGTGGTCCAGCCCGAACGCCGTGAACACACCTACGCCGATGCTGGTGGCGATGAGGAGACCGATCGACACGTAGAGCGCTGCGATGGCCGAGCGTAGCAGCACGGCGCGGCGCGAGAGATCGCGCAGCTGGTTGCCGATCAGCTGGCGCTTGCGCTGATCCAGCGCGGTCTGCGGCTCACGCAGGTGCTCGGCGGAGTGGGCCAGCACGCGCACGCGATCCACCACGCGGCTCAAGCGGTTGGAGGTGGACAAGACCAGCGTGCCACCCGCGGAGATCAACACCGCCGGCGTGATCATCGCCCCGAGCACCTCTGCTACCAAGCCGCTAGCCATGCGAGTCAGTATAGGCGCGCCGCGCCGAGCGCGAGCACAAACTCACGCCAGCGCGTCACCGACCGCGGGCGGCAGCGTAGCGCTGTGCTCCGGCGGGAGCGCAGACGCCGCGCGCCAGCGACCGCTGCGCCACCGCCGGTAGTTCACGACGCCGCGCACGGTCTCGTCGATGGCCATCGACAGCCAGACGCCGGTCAGGCCCCAGCCGAGCACGCCACCGAACAAGTAAGCGCACGGCACGCCCAGCCCCCACATCAGCGCGCTACCGACGATCGCCGTGAATTTCGCGTCACCCGACGAGCGCAGGGCTCCGCCCGCCACGATGTTCACGGCGCGTCCCATCTCCACGAGCACGCCCAGCGCGAACAGGGGCGCGGCTAGGCCAATGATCTCCGGATCGCTCGTGAGCAGCCCGAGCAGCGGGCGATGAAACAAGGCCAGCAGGAGCGCGATCAAGCCGCTACCAGCGACCGCGTACCAGAGCGCCTTGTGCAGCTCCGCGTTGGCTTCGTCGAAGCGACCGGCGCCGACCCGGTGTGCGACCGCGATCTGCGTACCGACGCCGAGCGCGATGGAGAGCAGCAGCGAGGTGATGGTCACGAAGCTGAGCACGTACGTGCGCGTGGCCAGCGCGGCGGCGCCGAGCGAGATGACCAGCAAGTTGATGGTGATCTGCGCGCCTTGGTAGGCGACAGGCTCCGAGGCGCCAGGCAAACCGATGCCCAGCACTGGACGAAGCGCCCGGCGCAGCTCCGCCATGCTGATACCGAGCGGCAAGCGGACCTTGAAGCGCAGGTGCACGACCGCGATCGTGAACAGCATGCCGAACGCGAGCGCGATCACGGTCGCGCCCGCCACAGCGCCCACGCTCTGTCGCAAGCCGAACAGGCCGTGATAGAGCGCCACGTTGAGCCCGATGTTGGCCACGTTGGTCGCGACGGCTTCCACCATCACCCAGCGAGTCTCCCCGCGCGAGTTCAAGATGTTGCCGTAGGCGAGCTGGATCGCCTTCAGGAACTGAAAGCCACCCATCACCGCGAGGTAGACCTGAGCGGATTCTGCGGCGGCGCCGCTCAAGCCGAGCCAGCCAGGCACGAACGGGTGGAGCGAGAACAACAGCGCGCTGACCACTAGCCCCACCACCAGGTTGAATGACAGCAGCGCGAGGTACGTGCGAGGCAGCTCCGCGTGGCGCCCAGCGCCGAGCAGGCGCCCGGCGACGCTGGCGCCGGCTTGCCCGATCGCTGAGAACAGCACGATGGTGGCGGCGAGCAGTGGGTTGATGGCACCAGCTGCCGCGGCCGCGGCGTCCGAGATGCGACTCAGGAAGAACGCATCCGTGAAGTGAAGCGACAGCGAAAGGCCCAAGCTGATGAACAGGGGCCAGGTGACTTTCCACAGCCCTGGCAGCGGTACTTCAACGGCTGGCGCGGAGGGCGAGGCGAAAGCGCTACTACTTGGAGGCTCTGACGAGGCTTGCAACATAAGGATTACGACCGAACCTGGGACCAACGTTAGCCTGCGTAAAGCGCCGCGCCAGTCAAAGCTGACCGCTCACCAGCGCGCCGTATCCCGCTGCGCTAAGGTCGGCCATGGCCGAGACCCGGCGTTACAGTGACAGTGAGGTGCGCGACATCATCGAGCGCGCGCTCAGCGCCTCGGGTGGCGGCCCGAGCGGCACCAGCCACGAAGACCTGCTCGCGATCGGCGAACAGATCGGGATCTCGGCGGAGGCCATGACCCGCGCCGCGCGCGAGGCGGAGCTGGCCGAAGTGGAGGCGAAGGCGCGGGCGGCCGTCACCGGCCGACGCCGTAAGTGGCTGTGGGGCCACGCGGCCGTGTTCGCGCTGATCAACGGCTTGCTCTTCGCCGTCAACGCGCTCACCACGCCCGGCGAATGGTGGGTGCTGTTCCCACTCTTCTTTTGGACGCTCGCGCTCGCCTTGCACGCCGCGGGTGTTCTGGCGCTGGGCGTCTCGGAGCGCGCCCTGTCGGCCGAGCGCGCCCGGCTCGGCTCAGCTCGGCCAGAGCGGCTGCGCGTCGCGGAGCCAGCTCGATCGGAACTGGTCCCAGAAGCCCGCGACACTACGGAAGAAGTCAGCCAGTCGCGCGCCGCCCGCTGAGGCGCGGTGTTGGCAACCGGCCCGCTTCCCCGCATCATCGAGGGGTGGGTGCGAGCTTGACGTCCTCTGTCGCCGCGGCCGGGCTCTTCGGACTGCCCTTGCTCTTCGCCTGCTCCTACGAGGACAGGCCGCCGCAGGCCTCGCCCGATCCTGTGGCCCGCGCCGGCTCGGCCCCCGTGGCAGGCAGCGCGCCCAGCGTGGACACCCCGACCCCGCCTGGTGCCGAGGCCGAGCTGCTGGGCGCGGCCTGTGATCCCAGCCGCGAGGTCGAGGACAACTTGGCCTTGTTGGTACAAGAACCGGAGACGCTCGCGCGCTTCTCGCTCGAGCGGGTGCTCTCGCACGTGCTCGCCACCGCCGGAGCGCAGCTGACTCCGGCCGAGCTGCTGCAGCGCGTGTTCGATACCGAGAACACCGGCGCGAGCGCCGCCTTTGCGGATGGTATTCACTGCGACGACGCCGACAACCCTGCCTTCGCCGCCGCACCAGCCGTGGATTGTCCGCGCGCCGAAGGTAGGCTGGCACGGAGCACGGGGCTGCTCACGCCGGGCGCTCCCGACTCGTTCGTGCCGATCGCGATCGTGAACCGCTTCGACCTGACCCCGGCCAACGTGGCCAGCTGCGGCGAGTACCGCATCGTGTACGCCAAGCTTTCAGGCCGCACGGATCCGGCAGATCGGGTGCTGCTCATCATCGAGGCGGTCGCTCTCAACCCCGAGCGCAACTTGAGCAATTGTCGCGCCGTCGCCGAGCTGTGGGCGTCCTTGCCCTCAGCGCCGAACGCCCAAGCGCGCGCCAATCTTCTCGAGACCTTCTTCTTCGCCGGCGTCGGCCGGCTACAGCCCGTGCTCCACGCGAGCCACTTGGGCAGCACGGGGGAGAGCTGCGACTACGCCGCCGCCTGCGGCCAGCTGCGCGTCGGCCAAGGCATGCAAGAGCCTTGGCAGTTTCGCCAATTTCGTCTGTTCCCGGCAGCCGAGCACGAGCAAGGCCCCGCGCTCAAGGTCGTCCCGACCACCGCGACCGGCACGCTGCGCCCCGCGGTGCTCACAGAACCTCCAACGCCCGGGCTCGCACTGCTGAGCGACAACGCGAGCAGCTTGGCCGCGAGCGACGTGAACCTCATTCGCGGGTTCTCGGAGACGTTCGTCGAGGCCGGAGAGAGCGCGGTCGCTGGCCCAGCCGCGCCGGACTATGAGGCGCGCTTGACCGCCACGACGGCGTGGTCGGATATCTCGACCTCGCTGGCCGCGCTGGTGGAGCAGCTCCAGCTGAGCTGCCCGCCCGAGGATCCGCTGACCCCCGAGTCGCTCCTGCGCCGCGGGACGGCGCTGAGCTGCGCCGGCTGCCACGCACCGGAGCAGCTGATCGCCTCCGATCGCAAGGTGGGCTGCGGGGTCGTGTGGCCCGGCACGGACGGCAAGACACACATCGACGAGCACGGTCAGCTGTCGAGCGCGCTGGTCGACGTGTTCTTGCCCCACCGCGCGCGCGTGCTCTCCACGTTCCTGAGGGCCTGCGATGTCGAGGCCATCCAAAGTCACTTGCAGCCGGTGCGGTCCCTCCCCCTCCTCAAGTAGCGCGCTCACCGAGCGCCACCCGCCGCCAGACCGCTAGGCGCAGCGCATCCGCCCGCCCCGCACGCCAGGGCGCATCCGCCAGCGCCGAAGCGCTCGCCCGCGGCCCCATGCGCGCGATCTCGTAGTCGACCGCCTCTACCGCGGCCTCGATGGTCGAAAACCGCTCCTTCACCTGGCCGTCGAGCGCCACCTCCCAGCGCTTGCCGCGCTCGGCGCGCTTCAGCACCGTGACCTCACACGTCTTGCCCGGCCAGCGCTCAAAGTGCAGCCCCAAGCCGTAGCGCCCCAGCGAGAACCACGCGTGGTGCGAGATGGCGCGCACGTCCTCCGCCGTGCTGAGCCCTAGCGGATCGAACGCCTGCGCGCGTGCCACGATCTCCGGCAGCGTGAAGCTGCCCGCCTCCAGCTCGAAGCCCGGGTGATCCAGCTCGATCTGCCGCCACACGCGGCGCGCCTCGCTCACGTCTGCTCCGCGCAAGTCCAGCCCGCTCGGCACGCCGAACAGCGAGGGCAAGCCGCACAGGCTGAGCTCGGAGGCGTCCACGAAGTCCAAGACCAGGCAGTCGCTCTTGCCGGGGTGCAGGCGTGTGCCTCGCCCAACGCACTGGGCATACAGCCCCGCGGAACGCGTGGGCCGCGCCATCGCCACGCAGGAGACGGACGGCTCGTCGAAGCCTTCCGTCAGCACGGCCACGTTGCACAGCACCTGCACCTTACCGGTCCGCAGCTCCGAAAGCGCGTGCGCTCGCGCGTCGGCCGGCATCGCGCCGTGCACCACTCCTGCGGGCACGCCCACGGCGTTGAGCGCGTGCGAGAGGTGACGCGCGTGCTGTACCGTCACGCAGAACGCGATGGTGCGCCGATCCCGCGCTAGCTCCTGGATCGAGCGAGCGACGAGCGCGTTACGCTCCTCGATGTCCACGGCCTCGGCCAGCTCCTCCTCGCGAAAGTCTGCCCCACCGCCGGAGAGGCGCGTCAAGTCCGCGCTGGTGCGGATGCGGAAGCCGCGCAGCTTTACCAAGTAGCCGTCGTCGATCAGCTCCGGCAGCGTGCGCGCGAAGACGATCCGCTCGAACACGCTGTCGAGCCCTCTGCCGTCGCCACGCGCCGTGGTCGCGGTGAAGCCGAGCAAGGTGCCTGCGAACTGCGGCTCGAACACGCCCAGCTGGCGCAAGACGCGCAGGTTGTCCTCGGCGGCGGCGTGGTGGCACTCGTCGTACACGATCAGGCCGAGCTGGCGCGCTGCCATCACTTGCGCCAGGCGCCGCTCGTGCAGCGAGCGGATGGAGCACACCAGCACCTTGGCCTCCGCCGCGCCCCGCTCGGACCCACGCTCGATCGCGACGGCACGCTCGTCGCCCAGCGCGCGCACAAGCTTGTCCTTGGCTTGTTGCAGTAGCTCTTCCCGGTGGGCCAGCACCAGCACCTGGCGGCGCGCCAGCCGCGCTAGCTCCGCGAAGATCACCGTCTTGCCCGCGCCGGTGGGTAAGCACACGAGCTGGCGCCGCGTGCCGCGCTGACGCGCCGCGAGCACCGCGTCGATCGCGCCTTGCTGGTACGGCCTGAGCGCCACGGAGCCAGGCGCTCAGGCGAAGCGCACGCTGTAAATCGGGGGCAAATTGTTCGCGACGGTGATCCAAGAGTCGCCGTCTTTCTCACTCAGGTACAGGTTGCCGGTCGTGCTACCGAACGCCAAACAGCCCTTCTGCGCGTCGAGCGCGTGGCGGTAAACCACGTCGTAGGCGTGGGTTTGGGGCAGACCTTGGCGCAGTTGCTCCCAGGTCTTACCGCCATCGCGCGTGCGCGCCACGAACAACCGGCCGTCGATCGTCATGCGCTGCATGTCCGACTTACCCGGTACCAGCCACGCGGTCTTCCCGTCCCGCTCGTCCACCGCGACCGGGAAGCCGAAGTGCACGCCCTGCTCCGGCTGACTGACGCGCTGCCAGCTCCGGGCCCCATTGTCACTGTAGAAGACGCCGGTGTGGTTCTGCTGCCAGACGTGATCGGGTGCGCTCGGACAGAGCACCACGTAGTGCGGATCGTGCCCCCAATCGGCGGCAGGATCCGGCAGAAAGTCGTTGCTCATGCCTGAGTTTCGCCCATGCCAGCTCTGCCCGCCGTCCACCGTCTCCAGCACGCCAGCGGTCGAGACCGCCACCAGCAGGCGCTTGGGATCTCGCGGGTCCACCGCGATCGAGTGAATGCCAGCCGCGAACTCGCCTTCGGAAGCGGGCGTCCCGTACCAATGGGTGGTGCCATTGCCAGGGCCTGTGAACAGGTCACCGCCGCGAGACTCGTGATTCCACAGCGGCAGGTTCAGCTCGAAGGTCTCGCCTCCGTCGTGGCTGCTGAACAAGCCGCCCGGGATGGTGCCGACGTGGATCTGCCCCGGGGCGCCGAAGGCGATGACCCACACCTTGAGCAAGGTGGCGTCACGAGGCGTGGGGCCGAGCTGCATCTCTTCCTCGCTGGCGTTGGGATCCGGATCGGGCGGCGCGAGGTAACGGGCGCCGGGCGGGTACTTGATCTGCGTGGCGTCCACCCAGGTGCTGCCGTCGTCGTCCGAGCGCGAGAGCTTGGCGCCCCAGTGACCGTG
>JAEYOT010000056.1 GCA_023411445.1 Pseudomonadota bacterium | reverse complement strand
CGCTGGGAGAGAAGCCGGAGAGCCAGCCGTGCCGCGTGCGTGGTAGCTCCAAATCCACGACCGCGCTCGTCAGCTCGCCCTCGCTGAAGGCGAAGCGCCGCGCCTCGGCCGCCAGCTTGCCGTCGCTCGCGATCAGCGCGTCGCCGTCGTAGATCGCCCGGCCCGCCTCGTTGCCGAGCAGGTTGGCGTACAGGTACGTGACACCGAACGCGCGCGAACCCTCTAGCACCAGCCGTCGACGAACGGCGTGCTTGCCGAACGCGAAATGGCTGGCCGAAGGGTTCAAGATCACGTCCACACCCGACAGTGACAGCTCCGCTCCTCGCCGCGCCGCCATCCAGGCGTCCTCGCAGATCTCGAAGCCGATGCGCACGCCGCTCACGTCGAACAGCACGTCCCCCAGCGGAACTGCCTGGCCCAGCGCGTTCGTGCTCGCGCGCGCTCCGGCCGGCCAAGCCTTGAACCAGCGCGGCTCGTAGTGGATGCCGTCACCCGCCAGCGAGCGCTTGGCGACGAAGCCGTAGGGCTTACCGTCGGCGACCAGCGCGCACACGTTGTAGATGCCCTTCTGATGCGCGAGCGGCAGCCCAAAGCAGGCCACGAGCCCCTGCGTCTCCGGCAGCAGCGCCTCCAGCACGGACAGCGCCGTGGCCCGCACCGAGGGCGAGAGGAAGGCGTCCTCGCAGCCGTAGCCGGTGATGCACAGCTCGGGCAGGCACAGGATGCCGACGCCCTCGCGCCGCGCGCGCTGCAGCATCTCCCGGATCCTGCGTTCGTTGCCGTCCCAATCGAGCGGCGTTTGGTTCAAAGTGGCCGCCGCGACCTTCACGAGCTGCATCAGTCCAGTGTAGCCCAGTGCGCTACCCAGCAAAATCATTGGCTTTTCTGACGGACCACCGCTTCCTGCGCCCGAGACTCTATGCTCGGCCGCTCATGGCCGAGGAAGCAGTCGTCGTCAGCAAATCCAGCCCGCTCCGCCGCCGCGCCGTGGAGGTCGCGATCGGCGTGTCGATCGGTCTCATCATCGCCTGCCTGAACGGTCCCGCGCTGCTCAGCCTGCTGTACACCCCGCCGAGCGGCGACTCACTCTCCTGCGGTCCCACCGTCAACAACGCGCTCGCTTACTTCGTGAAGCTGCAGCTGCTGTTCGGCCTGATCGGAGGCGTCGTCTTGCTGCTGGGATCGTTTGTCGTGCGGCGCAGCTGGCGCAAGCGCCGCGAAGCTCGCGCGGGCGCATGAGAGGCTGGGCGATCGCCGCTGGGCTGGGCGCCGCAGCCGCCATCGCCGTCATCGCGAGCTTGCTCGCCTTGCGTGCTCAAGCCAGCGCCGAGAGCCTGACTGGCTCGCTCGTCCGGGCCGAGCTCCGCGCACGCCCCGCCACGCCCCAGCCGACGCCCAGCGCCGCGGCGCCGAAGGCGAGCCCGCTGACGGCCACCGCTCCCCCGGCACCCGCTACAGCTAACGTCACGTTCCGCCGAACCGCGACCTACAACGGCAACGTGGTGTACGTGCCGGAGCGCTGCGACGGCCGCTACGACATCCTGCTCCATTTCCACGGCGCCCATCCCTACGTCAAAGCTCTGGCCGAGAAAGCCGGGCTCAACGCCGTGGTGGCCGTTTTCAATGCCGGCAACGGCGCCGAGCGCTACGCGCAAGCCTTCCAACCCACCGGCACGCTGAGCTCGCTGTTCAAGCAAGTGACCGCGGCCGCAAATCCGCTGTGCGGCGCGGAGGCCCGACCCGCCCGCGTCGCGCTCAGCGCCTGGAGCGCGGGCTAGGGCGCCGCGGAGAAGCTCGTCGCGCGCGCGGAAGATCGCGCGCGCGTGGACGCCATCCTGCTCGCCGATGGGCTGCACGCCGCTTTCATGGACGTGCGGCGCCGGCAGTTCGCGCCGAACGCGCTGCAAGCCTTTCGCGAATTTGGCGCGCTGGCCAAGCGCGGGGAAAAGCTCTTCGTCGTCAGCCACTCCAGCATCGCTACGGACGGCTACGCCAGCACCACGGAGTGCTCGCGCCTGCTGCTCGACGCCCTGCAGGTGCCGCTCGAAGGCGACCACGTGAGCGGCAGCGCCGGCTCGTTCCACGTGCTCGGCGGACCCGGCGAGGACAAGGCCGCGCACGTCGCTCAGTTTCGGCAGATGGATCGCGTGCTCTTGGCCAAGCTGCGCGAGCGCTGGAGCGGCTCAGGCGCGACCGCCAGCCTTCGCTAAGTAGCGCGCGCCGTTCAGGCAGCTTCGGATCGCCGCCGCGAGCTCGGCCGCCGAGACGGGCTTGTGCAACACGGGGCCGTTGAAGGCCTGAAGGAACTCGGCCACACGAGGCATCGTCGACGCGCCGGTCGCGACGGCGAAGCGCTGGCGGTAGCTCGGGTCCGAGGCGATGGCGCGCTGGTACACTTCGATACCGGGCACGTCCGGCAGCAACATGTCGCAAATCACCACAGCGGGAGGCGTGTCCGACAGGATGCGGCGCAGCGCTTGGGCACCGGACAGCGCAAACTCCACCGTGAGGTCTTCGTTCTGCAAGCTGCGCCGGTAGCTGGAAAGCACCGCCATGTCGTCGTCGACCAGCAGCACGGAGGGCGCGTCCACGCGCACGGTCGCGCTGGTGCGAGGCACCTCCAGCGCGTCGCCCGTGGCTGTGGGCGGGGCCAGGGGCGCGGCGGCGCGCCGGGTGCCGCTCACGCGCGTTTCGTC
>JAEYOT010000036.1 GCA_023411445.1 Pseudomonadota bacterium | reverse complement strand
CGCTGGGAGCGGCAACGGCGGCTCCGGCGGCAGTGCCGGAGCTGGCAACGGCGGCTCCGGCGGCGGCAAGGCGGTCGGCACCATCTCGCTCGCTGACCAGGCGCCGGGCTTCGCCAGCGTGCAGGGGGGCACAACCGGCGGCGGCACGGATCGAAGCAAGGCCGTGACAGTCAGCACCATGAGCGCGCTGACGAGCGCCGCCAAAGCGAGCGGCCCTGCGATCATCCTGCTCGAGCCCGGCAACTACGCCGGCACGCTAACGCTTTCTTCCGACAAGACCATCATCGGCAAGCGCCCTGGCGTGACCATCACCGGCAACGTCCGCATCTCCGGCGAGAGCGTCAGCAACGTGATCATTCGCAACCTCGCGGTGCGCGGCAACCGCTGCAATAGCTACGACGAGTGCAAGGAAGGCGCCGACGCGGTCTACGTCGGCGACGGCGCTCACCACGTCTGGCTCGATCACCTGGATATCGCGGACGGGCAGGACGGCAACTGCGACGTGACACAAGGCGGCGACTACGTCACCATCTCGTGGTCGCGCTTTCACTACACGTACAACAAGGAGCACCGCTTCTCGAACTTGATCGCCGGCAGCGACGACGAGCCGAAGAGCGTGGGTAAGCTGCGCATCACGTACATGAACAGCTACTGGGGCGAGCGCGTGAACCAACGCCAGCCGCGCGGCCGTTACGGCAACGTGCACATGCTGAACAACTATCACAACACCGGCGGCAGCCAGGTGCACGGCGTGGGCAAGGACATGGCCCTCATCGCCGAGAACAACGTGTACCACGAGAACATCTCGATCTGGACCGACATGGGCAGCCCGCGCGGCTGGAAGGGCGTGGGTAACGAGGGCACGGCCAGCAACATGAACACCTCGCAAGGCAGCGTGTTCACGATACCGTATCAGTACGAGGCGCTGCCCGCGTCGAAGGTCGTGAGCGCCGTGACATCCAGTCAGTGCGGCGCGGGTAACACCTGCACCCTCGCAGACTGACACGCTCGCTCAACCGCAGCTGGCTCACGCGAGGGTGCCAGCGGCGGGCGGGAGCTCCCCTTCGCCGCTGGGCTCCGAGACCGCGACGCGGCGTCGACGCTCGGCTTGCAGGCGCGCGCGGCGCTTGCGCCACCACACGTACACGCCAGTCACGCTCAGGCCGGCTACCACCAGGCCCATGATCGAGATCGCGATGCGGCCAGGGAGGCCGAGGATGCGCCCGGAGTGCAGCGGAAACTGCGCTTGCACGAACAGATCAGCAGCCGTCCCTCGCCACGGCTGGAAGTCGCCGAGCAGCCGTCCGTCACTGGCGTCGAAGTAGAGCGCGCGATGGCCGACGCCACCCGCGCCGTGTCCGTCCTCCGCTCGGTAGAAGCGCACGCCGTAGATGCCGTACTCGCGCGCGTAGAAGAGCGCGCCGACCGGCTGCTCCCAGCCGCGCCGCCTTGCCTCAGCCTCGGCCAAGCGCACGGCCGACTCGCGATCGAGCCGCGGCGCGATCGGGGCGTGGTGATCACTCGGAGTCCGTAAGTCGAACGGAGAGGGCGTCACGTCCGAGACCAACGACATGGCCGGAAAAAACACCTCGCGATACAGGTTCATCGAGAAGGCGGTGAAAGCGACCACGAACAAGAGGCCCCAGGTCCACAGACCCGCGGCGCGGTGCAGGTCGAAATTCAGGCGATAGGCGCCACCACCCCAGCGCACCTTCCACGACGGCTTCCAGCGCTGCCAATAGCTCCTGGCCGGGGCGGCGCTCGGCGCTTGCTCGTCCAGCGCCTGCACCTCCGGCGGCGCCTCGCGGCGGCGCGCCGGCAGCGTGAGGTAAAAGCCCACGAAGCAATCAAAGGTCCACAGGATGGCGATCGCACCGAGCAGCCAGACGCCCCACCGATCGGAGCCGAACATTTCCGGCAGGTGCAGCGTGTAGTGCAGTTGGTACAAGAAGGAGACGAACGTCTCGCGCGTGATGGGCCACACGGCGCCCCAGTTGCGCGTGCCCAGCTCCGCACCGTCCGGCGGGTTGATGAACACCTGGTTGTAGCCGACGTCGAACAAGCGCCCGGTGGCGGGGTTCACCTTCGGCTCCACCACGAAGGCGAGCGAGTGCCCTTGCTCTACCTGCAGCGGCGCCCAGGTGACGTCCACCTGAGGGTGGCGCGCCTCGATCGCGCGCGCCAGCTCCAGCGACGGTAACGCCGGGCCCTGGCTGCGAGCGTCCAGCAGGTGCGGATTGAGCAGCTCGTCGAGCTCGTGATCCCACGAGATGATGGCGCCCGTCACACCGCTGAAGAACAAGAAGGCCGCCATGATCAGTCCGACCCACCTGTGCAGCGCCCCGAAGATGGGCCGAAGCGGCCGAGGCGCGCTCATGGCTCGCCCACCCGCACATGGGCCAGGCCCGGCGTACCGCGCGAAAGCACGCTCGCCGCGCTCAAGCCTTGCAGCGACTCGCGCAGGTCACGATCGTAGCTAGCGGCATCGACGAAGCGCAGCCGCGGGTAGCGCGCGACGTGATCGCTCGCCACGAGCTCCAGCGCCGGAGCTGCGTGCGAGCGGCCCGGCGCCGGCTGCAGCCAACTGGCAGCGTCGAAGGTGATCAGCAGCTCGGAGCCGCTCGGCGCGTGCGCGCAGAGCGAATCCAGCGCGCGCTCCATCATCCCGGCGCAGAGCGGCAGCACGGACTCGTCCAGCACGAACAGGCGCGGTCCGGGTCCGCCCGTCGATGCCCCGACTTGGGCCGCCTGGCACAGGCAGGATGACGACTGCGCCCGCCCGGCGCGTGCCGGGAGGTAGCGCTCACGCAGAGCCGCCACGGGCGGCGCATCCAGCTCGAGCCAGCGGCCGCCGAGGCGATGAGCGCGCGTGCCGAGGATCGGCCACAGGGCGACGCCGATGCCGCTCGGGTGGCGCTGGAAGAAGTCGCGAGCTACTCGATCGGTGAGGGCAGCGCGGAACGCCGCGCAGCGAAGCTCGCCGCGACCAAAACTGTCGAGGCTGCCACCGAGCTGGGCGAACAGCGCGCTAGCCGTCTCGTCACCCAAGCCCAGCTCGGGGCATAGCCTGTCGCTGGCCGCGCCGGCGGCCCGCCGCCGTTCGGCGGCGCGCGGCAAGGCGGGGTGTTGGTTCTCGTGGTGAGGACCCGACATCGTTACGGCGTCCTTCATGGGCGAGACGCCCTCTGGACATTGCGACTGATACGCACTTTCATCACCGGCAGTGTCGCCGGCCTCCGCTCTTAATGCAAATGATTTTCAATTTCATCAACGACCACGGCTGCTTGGCTCGCCACGCGCTGCCCGGGGCCGCGGGCTGCTCTGCAGCGGGACGAAACGTGGGGGCTTGAAGCGGACACGGGTTCTGCCCATGGTTGCGCCATGCAGCCTCACAAGGCCCCCACCAAGCTGAGCAAGGCAGGCGTGGAGCGCGGCCTGGAGCGCCTGCGTGAGCTGGTGCGTGAGCGGGGCCTGAAAGCCTCGACCGTCCGCGAGAATATCGCGCGCGCCGCCCTGACGCTCGACGGCCATTTCACGATCGAAGAGCTGGTCGAGAGCCTGCCGGAAGCCCACATCGCGACCGTGTATCGCGTGCTGCCGCTACTCGTGGACGCCGGCCTGCTGCAACCCGCGCCAGCCTCTCCCGAGCACGGGCAGCGCTACGAGCGAGCCTTCGAGCGCGAGCACCACGACCACTTGATGTGCACGCACTGTCACAAAGTCGTCGAGTTTCACTCCGAAGCTTTGGAGGAGCTGCAGCGTGAGCTCGCGAGCAAGCTCGGCTTCGTGCTCACGGGGCACGAGCACAAGCTGTTCGGCACCTGCTCCAGCTGTCAGCGTAGGCTGCAGCGGTAGAGGCGTTTCGAGTCCTGCGATAGCCGCTCAGTGCATGCTGGGCGAGTGGTGCAGGCTGCTTTCGACCAGATCCAGCTCGCGGAGCAGGCGTTGGTGCACGTTCTCCTCGATGCCGCGGGCATGGAGCAGCCGGAACAGCTCGTCGCGCTCAGCGCGCAGCGCCTCCAGGCGTAGCTCCTTCTCGGCGTCCGCCACGCGGTGCACCTCGTCCGCGTCCTCCCCAAGCTCGCCGTAGTCCAGCCGGCGTCGGTAGTCTTCGAGCAGGTGCAGGGCGGCCTTGGCGCGGGCGTCCGAGGTGGCCGGATCTGCCGGCTCGGCCACCAGCGCTTCTAGCCGCCGGAGCGCCGCTTCCGCTGCTGCGACGCGCGCGCTCTGCTCGCCGGTTCTTCGCGCTGCGACCGGAAGCGCCGCTGTCAGGTCTTTCGTGAGCAGCGGGAGCGCAAAGGCAGCTAGCAAGAGGGAGAACAAGATCACGGCCATGGCCAACGTGATCACGGTGGAGCGAGCCGGAAAGGGCGAGCCGTCTGCCGTGACCACCGGCAGCGTCAGGATACCGGCCAGCGTGATGGCACCGCGCACTCCGGCGGTGGCCGTGACCGCGATCAGCCGTGTGCGCGGCATCGCCTTGCGCTCGCCGCGGCGCGTAGCGCGCAAAATCGTGACCCGCAGCGCCACCCACACCCAGAAGAAGCGCAGCGCCACCAGCGACATCGTGATCGCCAGCGCGTAGCCCAAGAAGCGACCGAGCGAGTCCAGCCCGCCGGTGGTCTGCGTAGCCAGCAAGTCCCGCAAGAAGTGCGGAAAGTGCTCGCCGAGCAGCACGAAGATGATGCCGTTTAGCACCGCTTGGATGGTGTTCCACACGACCGTGCGCTGCATGCGCGTCACCGCTAGCGGTCGCCCCGCCAGATCCGTGTAGTGCATGGCGATGCCGCCCACCGCTGCCGCCAAGATACCCGAGCAATGGAGCGACTCTGCTCCTAGGTAGGCGGCGAACGGGATCAGCAAGCTGATCAGGATTTGTGACGTCGGATCCTCACCGACGCGCGCCACCAGCAGCCGGTTGAGCCGGCCGATCAGCGCCGTGCTCACCAGGCCGACGATCACGCCCCCACCCGCCACCAGCAGGAAGCTGAGCGACGCGCTGGCCAGCGAGAAGGTTCCCGTGAGCGCGGCAGCGACCGCGAAGCGAAAGCACACCAGGCCCGTGGCGTCGTTGAGCAGCGATTCGCCTTCGAGGATGTGCGTCAGGCGCGACGGCAGCGGCGAGCGCGCCGTCATGGCGGCCACTGCCACCGGATCGGTGGGAGACAAGATGGCCGCTAGCGCGAACGCGACCGCCAACGGAATGCTGGGGATCAGCCAATGGATGAACAGGCCGACGCCCAGCACCGTGAGCACCACCAGCCCGATGGCCAGCGCCAGGATCGGCTTCCAGTCCTGGAAGATGGCGCCCTTCGGGATACGCCAGCCGTCCAGGAACAGGAGCGGCGGGATGAACAGCAGCAAGAACAGATGGGAGTCGAACGCCATCTCAAAGCCGGAGTGGTACAGCGCCGCGCCGATCGCGATTTGAATCAAGGGCGCCGGTATCTTCGGCGGCAAGAGGCGGATCACGAAGGTGCTGACGACGACGGCCAGCAGCAGGACCAAGACGTTCGAAACGACTTCCATCAGCTCTTCCCCTCCTAACACAAACGTTCGAAATTCTGCCAGGTTGCCCCCTGCAGACGCGCGCCCAGCGCGGCTTTTGGCCGCGCGTCGCGAGGCTCGATTTCGAGAGTCGCCCGCGCTTCTGCACCGCACCAGTGCACCGCGTGTCAGCGGCGCGATGCTCGCGGAAGGACCCGTGAAAGAGACTCAGGGCGCGGATTGGTAACTAGGAATGACCATTGCGGCGTAACAGGGTCTGCGTTACTGGCCACCTATGTCCTACCTACCGTGCTACTGCGGTAGCTGCGGCTTCGTGACGTTGGTGGTGGTCGAGAAGGCGCCTGACAGCTCGCCCTGCAGCAAGTGCGGAGCTCGGCTGGCCGTGCTCCCCGGGGCGCTGCACTCCGAGCAGGATTTGGCGATTTTCCACGAGCTGAGCGAGCTGGTGCACGGCTCGCTCAGCGTCGGCGCGGCGCAAGCGCTCGTCGCCGAGCTGGAAGAGATCGAGACCGAGCCGGCCCGCACGATCTTGACTCGCGTGAGCGTGAGAGCGCCTCAGCTCGCGCTGACGCTCGCCGCCTTCATCGAATCCGATCGAGCGTGGCGAACGGTGACGATGGTGCTGACGATCTTGCGCGGGCGCGCTTTGACGCGCACTCACTCCGGTTTCTTGCCTACGTTCGAGGCGCAAGAGGCGGAGGGCAACGCTTCGCAGAAGCGACGTTAGACCGCTGGCAAAGGTCTGCGGTATCGTGGCGCTCATGGACCACGAGATGAGGGCGAAGGTGTCGGCTTTGCTCGAGGCCGTCGTCACGGCGGACGGAGTCATTCGACCGGAGGAGCGGGACTTCGTGCGGCGCGCAGCCAACCGCTACAAGCTGCCCGAGCCGGACGCACCGCTTAGCCTGCGTACCCTCGGCAGCGCGACGCAAGCGCTCCGCGCGCTGGATCAGGGCGCTCAGGCGCGCGTGTTGGCGCTCTTGGTCGACGCCGCCGCTGCGGACCGCGATCTGGATCCGCGCGAGCACGCGCTGCTGCTCGCCGCTGCCGCCTCGCTCGGCATCGAAGCCACCGCGCTGGAAGAGCGCCTGCTGCAGCGGCTCAAAGCGCCGGTCGCCGAGGCCTAGAGCTCCGCATAGCTCTTCACGGCGAAGGTGTCGCACTGCCGGGCGTCCCCACCGTCAAAGCCGCGGCGAAACCAGCGCTTGCGCTGCGCGCTGCTGCCGTGGGTGAACTGGCGCTCGTCCGCGTGACCCAGCGTGTCGTCACCGATGGCGTGGGCGGCCGTGAGCGCCTCGGCCAGATCCTCTTCGCTGATCTGCAAGCTGGCGCGCGCGCTGTGTCCCCACACGCCCGCGAGACAATCTGCCTGTAGCTCCAGCCGCACGGAGACTTGATTCTTGGTCTCCCCGCTGACCTTCAGCTGATTGGCGCCGATCAGGTTCTGCACGTGGTGGCCGACCTCATGCGCGATCACGTAGGCCTGCGCGAAGTCGCCCGGTGCCTTCAGCTTCTGCTCCATCACGTCGTAAAAGCCAGGATCGATGTACAGCTTCTGATCGGCGGGGCAATAGAACGGGCCCACGTCCGACGTGGCGCCACCGCAGCCACCCGTGGAAACGGCGTTTTGAAACACCACCAGCACGGGCTCACGGTACGCCCCGGGAGCTCCGCGGTACTGTGGTACGGCGCCTTGCTGAAACAAGGGCTTCCACACGTCCTCCGTGGAGGCCAGCACGCCGCTGGAGAAATCGCACGCCTTGCCGGCGGTGGGAGAGGACTCACACACGCTGCCGCCAGACGAAGTGGTGGCGGCGCC
>JAEYOT010000025.1 GCA_023411445.1 Pseudomonadota bacterium | reverse complement strand
ATCTTGGAGCACTTGGAGGTCGTCGGCCGCGGCAAGCCGCTCGTGAAGAGCGCGCTGCCGCTCGTGGCCGTACCGACCACCGCCGGCACCGGCACCGAGGTCACGAAGAACGCGGTGCTCGCGTCGCCCGCGCACGGCGTCAAAGCCAGCCTGCGTCACGACAGCATGCTGCCCGCGGTCGCGCTGATCGATCCGGAGCTGACCCTCAGCGTGCCGCCTGCCGTCACGGCGGCCACCGGGCTGGACGCGCTCACCCAGTGCCTGGAGCCGTACGTGAGCTGCCAGCACAACCCGCTCACGGATGCGCTCGCGCTGGAGGGCCTCCGCCACGGCGCTCGCTCGCTCCGCCGCGCGTTTCACGACGGCGCGGATCTGGCGGCGCGCGAGAACATGGCCGTGTGCTCGCTGCTGGGCGGCCTCTCGCTCGCCAACGCCAAGCTCGGCGCCGTCCACGGCTTCGCGGCGCCCATCGGCGGCCGCTTCGAAAGCCCACACGGCGCCGTGTGCGCGCGGCTCTTGCCACAGGTCATGGCCGCCAACGTGGCCGCGCTGAGAAAGCGCGCGCCGGGCGCCGCCGCCCTCCAACGTTTCGACACGGTCGCCAAGACCTTGACCGGCTCGGACTCGGCGCGCATTGAGGACGGCATCGCGTTCATCACCGAGCTCACGGCCGAGCTCGGCGTGCCGGGCCTCGGAAGCTACGGCATGACCTCCGCGCACGTGGAGGAGATCGCCACCCAAGCGGCCGCCGCCAGCAGCATGAAGGGCAATCCCCTGACGCTCGAGCACGCGGAGTTGGTGGCGATCCTCGAGCGCGCGCTCTGAGCCAGCCCCTCGGCGCGCGAGAGGCTGGCGTCGCTGGGCGAGTAGGGGCACAATCCGCGCCCTTCATGTCCGACAAGCCCACCATCATCTACACCCAGACCGACGAGGCGCCGGCCCTCGCCACCTATTCGCTGCTTCCGATCGTGCAAGCGTTCACCAAGCACGCGGGCATCAACGTCGAGACGAGGGACATCTCGCTGGCAGGCCGCATCCTGGCGGCGTTCGCGGAGCTGCTGCCCCCCGCGCAGAAGACGTCGGACGCGCTGGCGGAGCTTGGCGCCCTCACGCTCAAGCCGGAAGCCAACATCATCAAGCTGCCCAACATCAGCGCCTCCGTGCCCCAGCTCAAGGAAGCGATCGCGGAGCTGCAGGCTCACGGCTACGCCCTGCCGGACTACCCCGAGTCACCGCAGACGGACGCGGAGCGGGACGCCAAGGCGCGCTACGACCGCGTCAAGGGCTCCGCCGTGAACCCGGTGCTGCGCGAAGGCAACTCGGACCGCCGCGCCCCCAAGGCGGTGAAGGACTACGCGCGCAAGCACCCGCACTCGATGGGCAAGTGGTCGCCCGAGTCGAAGACGACCGTCGCCACTATGGGCCGCGACGA
Organism: Pseudomonadota bacterium; assembly: GCA_023411445.1. Taxonomy (GTDB): domain Bacteria; phylum Myxococcota_A; class Polyangia; order Polyangiales; family Polyangiaceae; genus PMG-095. The sequence goes on along the minus strand of JAEYOT010000025.1, from coordinate 2,846 downwards.
CTTCTTCTCGAACGAGAAGTCGGTCACGGTGCCGGCCGCGACGGAGGTCAAGATCGAGCACGTGGCAGCCGACGGCAAGGTCACGGTGCTCAAGGACAAGTTCCCGCTCAAGGCCGGCGAGATCATCGACGGCACCGTGCTGCGTAAGCAAGCCCTGCTCACCTTTTACGCGGAGCAGGTCGAGCGGGCCAAGCGCGAGGGCGTGCTCTTCTCGCTGCACCTCAAGGCCACGATGATGAAGGTGTCGGACCCGATCATCTTTGGCCACGCCGTGCGCGTCTTCTTCAAGGATTTGCTCGACAAGCACGCCGCCACGCTGAGCCGCCTGGGTGTTGACTTGAACAACGGCTTCGGGGACTTGGTCGAGAAGATCAAGCAGCTGCCGGAGGCGGAGCGGAGCGCCATCGAGCAGGATATCCAGGCCGCGCTCGCCGCGGGCCCTGGTCTCGCCTACGTCAACTCCGACAACGGCATCACCAACCTGCACGTCCCCAGCGACGTGATCGTCGACGCCTCCATGCCGGCCATGGTCCGCGCCGGCGGCAAGATGTACGACAGCAAGGGGCAGCTGGCAGACACGCTCGCCGTGATCCCGGACAGCAGCTACGCGGGCGTCTATCAGACCGTGATCGACTACTGCAAGCAGCACGGCGCCTTCGACCCGAAGACGATGGGCTCGGTGCCGAACGTCGGCTTGATGGCGCAGGCCGCCGAAGAGTACGGCTCCCACAACAAGACCTTCCAGATCGCCGCCGCCGGCACCGTGAAGGTGACGGACTCGGCCGGCAACGTCCTGATCGAGCACGCGGTCGAAGCGGGCGACATCTGGCGCGCCTGCCAAACGAAGGATGCTCCGGTTCAAGATTGGGTCAAGCTGGCCGTCAACCGCGCGCGGCTCAGCCAGACGCCCGCCGTGTTCTGGCTGGATGAGAAGCGCGCGCACGACGCGCAGATCATCGCCAAGGTGAAGAAGTACCTGGAGCAGCACGACACGCAGGGCCTGGATCTGCGCATCTTGCCGCCCGCAGCGGCGTGCTTGTTCAGCCTGGAGCGCATCAGCAAAGGTGAGGACACCATCTCCTGCACCGGCAACGTGCTGCGCGACTACCTGACGGATCTCTTCCCCATCCTCGAGGTCGGCACCAGCGCGAAGATGCTCTCGATCGTGCCGTTGATGAACGGCGGTGGCTTGTTCGAGACCGGCGCCGGCGGCTCCGCCCCCAAGCACGTCGAGCAGTTCCTGCAGGAGAACTACCTGCGCTGGGATTCGCTGGGCGAGTTCTTCGCTCTAGCGGCCTCGTTCGAGCACTTGAGCCTCGCTACCAAGCACGACAAGGCCAAGGTGCTGGCGGAGACGCTGGATGCGGCCACCGGCAAGTTCTTGGAGAACGACAAGAGCCCGTCGCGTAAGGTGGGCGGCATCGACAACCGCGGCAGCCACTTCTACCTCGCGCTCTACTGGGCGCAGGCGCTGGCTGAGCAAAGCAAGGACGCCGACTTGCAAGCGCGCTTCGCCCCCATCGCCAAGCAGCTCGGCGAGCGCGAACAGCAGATCGTCAAAGAGCTGATCGACGTCCAGGGCAAGCCGGTGGACATCGGCGGCTACTACCACCCGGACGCCGCCAAGGCCTCGGTCGCCTTGCGCCCCAGCGCCGCGCTGAACGGCATCCTGGCCCAGCTCTGAGCCAACGGTCATAACGACGAGCGGCGCTCCTCAGCGGGCGCCGTTCGCGTTTTGTGGGCCGGGGCTGCCACGCCGCAGCCCAATTCGCAGCAGGCTACCGTGTCGTCACCGGGCCGAGCCTCGTCCGCCCGGGCGGCGCCGCGCGAGGAGCCCCAAGCCGCCGAGCGCGAGTAGCCACGTCAGCGCACCATTCGGCGCCGTCGTGGTGGCGCAGCTGAAGCTGCTCTGCGTGTCGTTGCACGGCGGAAGCGGCTCGGACGGAAAGCGCGCCACGCAGGCGTCGTTCTCGGTCAACACGTGCACGTCCGCGCTGGGCAGGGTCCGGCCGGCGCCGAAGTCGATCTCCTGTCCGCGCCACACGGCGCCGCCCGCGAAGAAGCCGTCGCTCAGCGCCGCGGCGCGCTCGTCGGCGCAGGCGAGCTGCGTCTCGTCCGTGCAACCCTGCCAGCAAGCTTCGAGCTCGCTCATGACAGTGAGCGACTGGCAGCGCTGCTGGGAGCAGGCGTGAAACGCGGCGCAGTTGGGGTACTGGCTCTGCCAGCTCACGCTGTATTTCACCACCAGCTCATCGCCCACGCGGCGCTCGAGCACGCCGCAGCCGATGAACCAGTGCGATCCCCCCAAGTGATCGCCAGGACTCAGGCCGTAGTTACCTGCGCTCAGCACCTCCACCACGTCCGCCTCCATCCGCTCCTCGTTCAGCGCCGTGACCGAGACGCGCAGCAGCACGTCCCAGGAGTTGAAGGGGTTGCACACGCAGTTGTCCGGTCCGGGGCAGTCGGGCGAGCCCGTTTGCCCGCTCAAGCAGCCCGAGAGGCCCAGCGCCAGCGCCAGCAAGCTCCAGCTTCCCTTCATCGCGCTCGGAGCATGGCGCGCCGCTAGCGCGCCGTCTAGCGCACTTTAGAACGAATCATGGCTCGAATTGGGCGCGTCGTGCTATAAATTGCGCTAGTTGGACTACGAAGCAGCAGCGAGAGAGCTTGTTCGGGCGCTGCGCGGTAAGCGCTCACAGACTGCCACGGCGCGTCGGCTCAAGCGCAGCAGCAACGTGCTGCACGCGTGGGAGGTCGGCAGCCGTTACCCCCGCGCGTCGGATCTGCTGCGCCTGCTGGAGGTGGCGGGCAAGTCCCCGCACGCCGTGCTCGCGGCTTTTGCCCCGTGC
>JAEYOT010000715.1 GCA_023411445.1 Pseudomonadota bacterium | reverse complement strand
GACGGTCGCGTCGCGCTCGGACCCTTGCTGGAGCTGCTGGCGGCGGAGGGAGTGGATCGGCTGCTGGTCGAGGGCGGGGCGCGCGTGCTCACGTCCTTCTTGCGCGAGCGCCTGGCGGATCGCGCTCAGATCGAGATCGCTCCGCTGCTGCTCGGCGCTCCCGCCACCAATGCCATCGGCGAGCTGGGCGTGTCGAGCGTCCCGCAAGCGCTTCCGCTCGACGATTTGCAGGTCGAGCGCCTGGGCAGCACCGTGCTGCTGCGAGGCAAGCTCTCCTACCCGGGAGAAGCCGGCTCATGACCGCGCGGGCGCTCTGGTTCGTCTCACCCGGCTGCGTGGAGCTGCGCGCGCTGGCGCAGGTGTCGCTCGGAGCCGGGGAGGTGCGGGCTCGCGCGCTCGCTTCGGGCATCAGTCAGGGCACGGAGCTCTTGCTCTACCGCGGCGAAGGTCCCACCCCGTTCGACCCCTCGCTGGACGCGCCCGGCGCCCCCACTTACCCGCGCCGCTACGGCTACGCCTGGGTCGGCGAGGTCACGGAGTCCCGCGCCCCGTCGCTCATACCCGGCACGCGCGTCTTTGCGCTAGCGCCACACGGCGACGAGCACGTCGCGCTCGCCGAGGCGTTCCGACCCTTGCCGAGCGCTGTGCCGCCGGAGCGAGCGGTGCTGGCTGCCAACCTGGAGACCGCCGTGAACGTCGTCTGGGACGCGGCCGTCGGCCTGGGCGACCGCGTGCTGGTGCTGGGCGGCGGCATCGTGGGCTTGCTGTCCGGCTACGCCGCGCGCTTGAGCGGCGCTCGCCACGTCGCGCTGTGCGAGCCGTCCGCGCTCCGACGTCGGGCGGCGCTCTCACTCGGCTTCGATCGAGCAGAAGCGCCCGGCGCGCTGCCGGCCGGCTTCGAGGCGGACGTCGTGATCGAAGCGACGGGCGATCCAGCGTGTTTGGACCAAGCCATCGCGCACGCGCGCTTGGAGGGCGTGATCGTCGTGGCCTCGTTCTATGGTCAGCGCGCCGCTCCGGTGGCGCTTGGCGCCGAGTTTCACCGTCGGCGCCTCACGCTGCGAGCCAGCCAGGTGTCGCGCATCCCGCCACGCCTGGCGGCTGGCTGGAGCTTCGCGCGGCGCTTCGCGCTCGTGACCGAGCTGCTCCGCGCCGATGAGCTCGGCTGCTTGCTCGAGCCGTCCGTCCCGTTCGCCCAAGCCGCTGCGATCTACGAGCGGCTCGCGCGGGCGCCAGCGGACGCGCTGCAAACGGTCTTCGACTACCAGGTGGTGTAGAAGCAGCGCATGTTCACGCTCGGCGTCTCGGACCACATCATGATCGCCCACAGCTTCGCGGATCCGTTCTTCGGGCCCGCGCAGCGCCTGCACGGCGCCACCTACGGCGTGGAGCTGGAGGTCCGTAGCCCCACGCTCGGCCCCCACCACGTGGTCATGGACATCGGAGCCATGCGCAGCATTTTGCGACAAGTGCTAGCGTCACTGGACTACACCAATTTGGACGAGCACCCGGCGTTTCCAGGCCGAACCTCGACCACCGAGCGCCTCGCGGAGTACCTGGCGCGCGCCATCGCGCTCGAGCTCGGCAAGCTGCCGGCCGATGCCGCGCCGCCCCGCCCCGCGCAGGTCCGCGTCTTGCTACGCGAGTCCCCGGTCGCTTGGGCTAGCTTCGAGCTACAACTAGAGAGACAGTAAGCTGTGGCGCCGGACGTGCCGCTCCGTATTGCATGGGTCGTCTACGGCTCGCTCGACCAAGTGAGCGGTGGCTACATCTACGATCGCCTGGTCGTCGACGAGCTACGACGGCTGGGAGATCACGTCACCGTGATCTCGCTTGCGGCCGGGGAGGCGGCCCTGCTGCCGGCCGGCGAATACGACGTGGTGGTGGGCGATGAGCTGTGCTTCCGTGAGCTCGCGCCGCTATTCAGCGCGCTACCAAAGCGCGTCCGCCGCGTCCTGCTCGTCCACCACCTCAGCGGATGGGAGCACCCGGAAGGCGCGGAGCGGGGCGAGCTCCTGCGGCTGGAGCGGCTGGCGCTCGAAGCGGCGGACGTGTGCGTCGCCACCAGCCGCGCAACGGCGGATCGGCTGGAGCACGAGCGATTCGCGCGCGACGTGGACGTCGCCGAGCCAGGCGCCGATCGCTTCGAGCGACCAGCCGCCGCCGGGCAGGAGCCGTGCAGCGCGCGCCTGCGGCTTTTGTTCATCGGCAACCTGCTGCCGCGCAAACGCGTGCTGGAGCTGGTGCACGCCTTCGCGGACCTTCCCAGCGAGCACGCGGAGCTGGTGCTGGTCGGAGCGGAGCTCGAGCCGGACTACGCGCGCCAAGTGCACGCCGCGGTGGCGGAGGCGGACGTAGCGGCGCGCGTGCGCTTCCTGGGCGCGCTAGCTGCAGCGGGCGTGGCCGAGCAGCTGTCGCTGGCGGACGCGCTGGTGCTGCCGTCGGCGCTCGAAGGCTACGGCATGGTCTTGAGCGAGGCGCTGTGGTGCGCGGTACCCGTCATCGCCGCGCGCGTCGGCGCCGCCGAGCAGCTCGTGAACCGCACCTCCGCCGGCCTACTTTACGAGCCGGATGATCCGAGCGGGTTGAACGCCACGCTGGCTTGCTT
>JAEYOT010000698.1 GCA_023411445.1 Pseudomonadota bacterium | reverse complement strand
GCAGCGCGCTGCGCAAACAGGCGACCCCGCCCTCGGAGTAGGTCAGCGCACCAGCTGGCGAGCCCGGGCATGCTCCAAGGCGTCGCGAGCGTGCTCCATCCACAGCATCTCCGTACCCAGCTCGCGCGCCTTCTGGCACAGCGCCTCGGCGCGCCCCGCCGAGCCGTGCTTGCCACCCAGGTCCCGAATGTAGATGGCGAGCACCCGCCCCGGGTACCGCGCCGCCACCGTAAGGTAAATATCCGGATCGCGTTCGCCGGAGTCACCGATCAGCACGAAGGGCAGCCGCGGGTACGTCTCCAGGATGCGCCGCACAGCCTCGGTCTTGTGATCCAGCGGCGGCGTTTCACGCAGGCCGAAGTCACGCAGTAGCATCGGGCCGCGCGGCAGCTGGTGGTAGTCCATGAAGTCCTCCAAGAAGTCGTACAGGTTCCACGGGCTCTTGGAGACGTAAAACACGGGATTTTTGGCCTGGCCGGAGCGGCCCGCTACGAGCGCCTGGTACAGCTCGTCCGTGCCCTCGAACGGTAGTCGCGTGAAGGGACTGCCCGACAGCGTGACCCAGATCATCTTCAGCTTCTGCGTCACGTGCGTCTGGAGCACGGTGTCGTCCACGTCGCTGATCACGCCGAGCTCGGCATCCGGGCTCGGGATCAAGATCTGCGCGACGCCGCGCGCTGGCTTGAAGCCAGGCACCGGGCACGCCACCACCTCCACCACCGCCTCGGAGAAGTCGTGCTCTTCTGGCGGCGGAGAGCCGGGTAGCATCTCCAAATCGAAATAGCCTTCGTCGTCGGTCGTGCCCGTCACCGCGCTCGCGCCCCAGCGCGCCGTGATCGTCGCTTCGGGCACCTCGCGCGAGTTGAAGCGCCGTAGCATGCGCCGAAAGCTGCGTAGCCGCGTGTCGTTCGGTAGCGAACGCTCGAGGGCAGACGCCTCGAGCACGCGGCCGCGCACGCGCGCCAGCTGCGGCGTGCCATAGCCACGGTACGTCACCACCTGCAGCGGTCCGAGGCGACCGAAGCGCCGCCGCAAGCCCCAAAAGGCGCGATCGAGCGCCAGCTCCAGTCGCGCGAGCGCGCGCACGAGCCGCGCCGAAAACCGCTGTCGGAAACGAAGGCTCCGCGTCTCGAGCGAGTGGTGCTGGTCGGGCGAGTGCTCCGGCGGTCCCAACATGCCAGTCGTCCGTGTATAGTGTCCGGCTCAGAGTGGCAATTCCTCCCTTGGGTCGGCGCAAGCTCCTGGCGTGGGGCAGCTTGGCAGCAGCGGGTAGCGGCGTGGCAGGGCTTTCGCTCTGGCCCGCCCGCGAAGAGCACGCGGCGTATCCTTTCGCTCGCCGCGTCGGCAAGCACATCGACCCCTTGTGGAGTGTTTCGCCAGACGCCGTGCTGAGGGCCAGCGCGGAGGACGCAGCGCGCCTGGAGCAGCTCCTGCCTCAGCTCGACGCGAGCGTCAGGCGACTCGAGGGGCTGGACGCCCGTCTGCTGAAGGGCAAGACCGGCGAGCTCGGCAGCGCCGAGCGCGCTTCGCTGCGCGCCGGCTGGTGGCAGATCTTCGAGCCGATCTTGGCCGTGGACGAGCTGAAGGGCCGCTACGCCGGCTGGTACGGGCTGGACTACGTGAAGCACGCGCTGCTGCACGCGCGCGGCTTCGCGCTCAGCTTCGCCAGCTTGTGCGCCCAGGTGGACGCCGGGCTACGCCTGCTGGCAACGCTCGCGGAGAGCCCGCTCTTGCCCACGCTGTTCGACGAGGCCGTTCCGGAGCTGGGGCTACCGGCGCGCACCTTCAGCGGCCTGCGCAAGCGCCTGGGCCGCGCGCGGGATCTGCTGCTCATCCCGCTCGGCAACGAGTGGTACGAGCGCTGGATCGCCGGCCACCTGACGCTGGACGCGCCGCTGTCGCCGCTGCGCGCGCTCTTGGATCCTCTGCGCCAAAGCACGCTGTCCCGTGTGCTCGCGCCGAGCAGCCACGGCGTGGAAAACAAGCTCGAGGTCATGAAGAGCGAGCTGTTTCAGCGCTGGTTCCCCCTGCAGAAGAACATGGCCGAGTGGGCGGGCGACACGCGGGTAGCGCGGGCCGAGCGGCGCCTGATCAGCGACGCGCAGCTGGCTCAGCTCAAGCAGCGCCTCGAGCCGGGTGACATCATCCTGGAGCGGCGCAACTGGTACCTGTCCAACATCGGCCTGCCCGGCTTCTGGCCGCACGCCGCGTTGTTCGTGGGCACACAGCAGCAGCTCAGCACAGCGCTCGGTCAGGACACCGAGGTGAAGGTGGCGCTCGGCGACTTGCGCGAGCGCTTCGCCCGGCTGTATCCGCGCGCCTGGGCCAGCTTGGCGGAGCGGGACCATGCGGGGCACGAGCTGTGCGTGATCGAAGCGGTGAGCGAGGGCGTGACGTCCGCCTCCGTGGAGCACTCGTGCGCGGCGGATTACGTGGCCGTGCTGCGCCCCCGCACCAAGCCGCTCGAGCGGGCTCGCGCGGTGGAGCGCGCGCTCAGCTACTGGGGCCGCCCCTATGACTTCAATTTCGACTTCGCGACTGACGATCAGGTCGTGTGCTCGGAGCTGATCGTGAAGGCCTACGAGGGCGACGGCGACAAGCCTGGCCTCAGCGTGCCGTACGTGGAGCTGCTCGGTCGCCGCGCCGTACCTCCCACGGAGCTAGCCAAGCTGTATCGGGACCAGCTGGGTAAGCCCAATCAACAGCTGGATTTCGTGTACTTTCTGGAGGGGCGCGAGGGTGAGCGCCGAGCGGTCGTCGCCAGCGCGGAGGCGTTCGCCAGGACCTGCGATCGGCCCAAGTGGGACATCGTGCAACCATGAAGCGCGACGAGCGCGCGCCGCAAGCAGCAGCGCGCGCTCATTCGAGCCCGAAGCCGAGACGCCTCAGAAGGACTCTTGTCGACTCGCACGACGGCTGGCAGCCAGCTCCAGCCAACGCGCTAACCGCGCCCTTCTGCGCTCCACGTAGGCCGAGCCCACGATCAGCAAGACACCGACCACGCTCAGGCTGACCCAGCGCAGCACGTTGTCGTGCTGCGTGGCGAGCCAGACCTGCACGCCGAGCCCGAACAACGCCACCAAGCTACCGCTGACCACCCGCATCAGCGCGCGGACCGACGCGCCCCACACGGCCACGCCCACGCCCAGCAGGATGC
>JAEYOT010000064.1 GCA_023411445.1 Pseudomonadota bacterium | reverse complement strand
CCCCGGCCCCCGGCCTCACTCCTCCCAGGCCGGGGGCTCCGTGCGCGGGCTCAAGCGCAGCTGATCCAGGAGGTCGTCGAGATCCACGCCCGACGCCGGCAAGCAGGGCAACAGTCGCGGCGCGTGCTTGCGCGCCCACTCCGGCGAGCGCTCCGACGGCACCGCGACGTCCAAGCCGAGCAGCGCGCGCCACTGGCGCATGCGCTTGGCCTCGTAGTGCGCCCCAAAGTTGGGGCTGAGTGGCTCTTGCAGCGCGTGCGCGATGCGGTCGGCCAGCTCCGTGGCCTCGTCCAGGCCGACGTTCAGGCTCTGCACGCCGAGCGGCCCTGAGAGGTGCGCCGCTTCTCCGGCCAGCCACGCGCGACCGACGCCGAAATGAGTCGCCAGGGCGCGGCGAAACTCGGCCACTCCCGCCCACTCGCAGATGGGCGGCTCCTCGGCGTACCAGGGCATGCGCGCGAACAGCAGCTCCTTGAGCGTGTCGCGGTTGGGGGCCTGATCCAGCGAGCGGCTGATCTGGAAGCTGAAGCGCGAGCTGCCGTAGTGCAGCGGGTAGATCGAGCCGATGTGCTCCTCGCCGAGCGCCAGCTGCGCCTCCTGACCGCCGCGCCCCGAGGGCGCATCGAAGAACGCGAAGGTTTCGAGCTTGCCGTGCTCCTTGAGCTCGATGCCGAGGGCCGCGCGCGTCGTGGAGTCGTAGCCGTCCGCGCCGATCAGGAAGTCCGCCTCGAACGCCTCTAGCTGCGTGGGGCGCGCGCGTGGCGGCTCGCTCCCCGGCTCGCGCCGCTCCAGTTGGCCGGTGATGCTGCCGGCGTCCTGCTCTAGCGAAGCCAGGCGCACGCCATGCTCCACGCGCACGCCACGTCGTGCGAGCTCGTTCGCGAGCGCGCGTCGCAGCGCATCACGCGGTAGCGTCATGAGCCCGGCGGGGATCGTGCCTCGCGCCGGGAAGCTCAGCACGGCGCGCCGCTCGAAGTCCGTGTAGAGCGCTAGGCGACCGACCGCGCGTCCTTGCCACAGCAGCGTTGGGCTCAGCCCGACCTCCGACAGCAGGCGCAAGCTTTGCGGATGGAGCACCACCGGGAAGCTCTGCGCGAGCACCTCGTCGTGTTGGTCGATGATGCGTACGTCCACGTTTTGCAGGCAAAGGCGCAGCGCCGCCATCAAGCCGACCGGCCCAGCTCCGACCACCAACACCTGTGTCCGCGATGTGCTTGCGCCCATGAGCAGGCGCTACGCAACGACCGTGCCGGAGCCCAGCGTGGCCGCTCCTGCTTCAAACCACCGCGCGCGCGCGCAGACCTTGCTGCGCGGCGCAAGCCTTGCGCTGCTCGGCTAGGGCGCTGGGGGTGCGCTGGCAGCGGCGGAGGGGGCGGCCGAGGCGGGCGCCTTGGCTTCCGGCTTGGCGCCTTCCGGCTTCGGATCTTGCTTAGCCTCTTCCGCTCGGGCCGGGAGCTTGCCACGCAACGCCGCAGCGAGCTGGCCTTGGCGTGCGTAGTCGGTGGCCTCACCCAGGATGCGCGCGGCTTCCTGCGACGCGTGAAAGCCCATGCTGTTCTCGGCGGCAATGTAGTCCAGTCGCCACTGCGCCTTGCGCTGCAGCTTCAACGCGAGCTCGAGCTCGGCGTCGGTCGCGCCCTCGGCCTTGGCTTTTACGACCGCGTCGATCAAATCGACGATCGCGGCGCCGCCGCGCTGGAGCAGGGCGTAGTTCCGGCTCTGGATCGTGTCCACGCGGGCCAAGAGCTCCTGCTCGGACGCGCGGTGGCAGGTCTGACACGCGCGGTTGACGTTGAGCAGCGGGCTACGAACCCAGTGGTCGCTCACCTTGCTCGCGCCCTCGCGCATGTACGGCATGTGACAGTCCGCGCACGAGACGCCGCTCCGCGAGTGGACGCCTTGGTTCCACAGCTCAAATTCCGGGTGCTGCGCCTTGAGGATCGAAGCACCCGTCTCCTTGTGCTTGTAGTCTTCGAACGCGCTGCCGTCCGGAAACTTGGTTTCTTCCCAGAAGGCTTCGGCGTCGTCCACGGTCAGGCCTTTGGCCCACGGGAACGTGAGCGGCATGGACGAGCCGCAGTAGTACTCCACGTGGCACTGCCCGCACACGAACGAGCGCATCTCGTTCCGGCTGGCGTCGCGGTTGGGATCGTAGGGCTCCTTGCGCGAGCCGGCGCGCCAAATATCGATGGAAGGCAGGGCTGGTACTTTGGCGTCCGAGGCCGCCAGCGCGCGGATGCCGTTGATGAAACCGGGCCGAGTGACTCGCAGCGCCATGCTGCTCGGCTCGTGACAATCCACACAGCTGACAGGGTGAGCGTGCCCGCTGTCGTGCAGCTTCTGGCTCAGCTCTTGGTAACTGAGCTTGAAGGTCTGCATGAAGCCGGCCATCGCGTCGCCACCGCCCAGCTCGCGGTACACCGGCATGATCGAAGCGTGGCAATGCAGGCAGGAGCCGGACTGCGGCTTGGTCAGTCGCTTGGTCGCCTCCTGATCGTAGAGCATGTAGGCGTGGCCGCGCCGATCGCGATAGTCGATGGAGAAGGCGTAGCCCTCGAACATGCGCTTGAGCCACGGATCGCGCGCGATCTTCTCTTCCGGCATGGCCTCGCTGCCGGCGTGACCGCCGTACTTGGTCGAGGTACGGAGCGCCGTCCTCTGGTAGCTGTCGTACTGCGCCGGCCAGTTCTTGCCCCACTTGGCCGGATCCGTGTCGTTTTCCGTGACCTCCACGACGCGCACGTAAGTGGAGCGTTGCTCGGCTTTGCGCTCGGAGATGTTCATCAACAGGGCGGTGAGGCCGGCGGCGCTGGCCGCGATCACGGCCGTGAGGGCGCCGTAGGCGGCGCGGGTGCGGTACCAGGGAGTCGGGGTTGAAGGTTCCGTCGTAGGTTCCGTCATGGCGTCGAGGCTTTCCGCTCTTGTTCCGTCAGGGGGCCGCCGAGCGCGGCGCGAGCGCCGTGGCCGACGTTGGCGTGGCAATGGGTGCAGGGCAGATCACTGTCGTGCGAGGAGCCGAGCGCGTCAGCGCCGGCGCGCATGTCGGCTGTCAGGTCCCGATGACAGCGGATGCAGTTGGCCTGCAAGATCTCGCGGCCGGCTTGCTGCACGACGATCGGCTCCACGAACCCGCCCGTGGTAAATAGCTTGCCGTGGCGCCAGCCGTTCTCGGCTTTGACCAGGTACTTGGGGATGAAGCTCTCCGGTACGTGGCAGTCCACACACACGGCGACGTGGTGGTGGCTGGCCTTCTGCCAAGCGTCGTACTGCGTTTGCATGATGTGGCAGTTGGCGCAGGCGGCCGGATCGCGAGACAGGTACGACAGCCCCTTGGCGTAGCTGAACGTGTAGCCGCCGATGCCGGCCGCCACACCGAGCGCGATCGAGAGCAGGATCGGCGGGAGCGGGAAGCGTTTGGACGGTTCGCGCGACATGACTTGCTGGCGCTCCTGAGCACGTGCGGGCCACCCCGACTTGCCGCGGTCTTCAGCCGCAACTTACGTGTCTAGCTCAAGTGGCGTGCGTCCCGCAATTTCTTCGTCGCTCGGCCGCGTCGTCGCTCGCGAGCTCGAGACCGAGAGTAGCGATTTGTCTCGCTACCGGCTAGCCCACGTCGCGCACGCCGCTCCGCTCCTGCACCGCGCCCAGCAGCTGCCGCACCTTGGCGCTCAGCGTGGTGGCGTCGAACGGCTTGGCCAAGTAATCGATGCCGTCGCTCGAGTCGATCGCGGGCAGGCTCTCGTCGAAGCTGTAGCCCGAGATGAACAGCACGCCCAGCCGAGGCCGCTCTGCGCGCAAGCGACGAGCCAAGTCAGGGCCGCTCAAGCCTGGCATGATCACGTCCGTCACCAACAGGTCGATCTCGTGCAGGTGGCGGCTGGCGAGGGCGAGGGCGCGCTCGCCATCTTCTGCGATCAGCACGTCGTAGCCTTCGCGCGTGAGGCTGCGGCGAATCACGGCGCGCAGCGAGGGCTCGTCATCCACCGCCAGGATGGTGGCGCGCACGCCGGGAG
>JAEYOT010000641.1 GCA_023411445.1 Pseudomonadota bacterium | reverse complement strand
GAGCTGCTCGGCTGCCCAGACATCGACGGCGCGCTGGTCGGCGGGGCCTCGCTGGACGCCGCGGGTTTCGCAAAGATCGCCCAGGCGGCTGGGTAGACGCCGAAAACTGCGCTAAGTAGCGAGCCTCGTTCGAGACGCCCATGGCCGAGATCATCCATACCCCGCTCACCGTGATTCACGTCATCGCCTGCATCTTCTTGATGCTGGTGGTGTTGATTCAACCGGGTAAGGGTGGCGGCCTGGGCGCGCTGAGCGGCGCTGGCGCGCAGCAGGTCTTCGGCGGGCGTGGCGCCGGCAACTTCCTGACCAAGACCACCTGGGCGACCGGCGCCATCTTCTTCGCTACCAGCATGACGCTGGCGTACTTGTCATCCTCCGCGGATGACTCGCTGCAGCGCAAGAGCAAGCTCGCGCAGGAGAAGCAGGCGCCCGTGCCGGTCCCGGTCGGATCGGGCCAGAAGTAAGCGGCGCGCTGTTGGCGCGCCGCGCGCTTCGCGACCTGCTATCGATCGCGGCGGCGCGCGCGTTGGTGTCGGCCGCCTGCTGGTGGAGCGGCTTCCGAGCCATCAGCGACGACGACTACTCGCGCGTGGTGATCGCCCAGCGCTTCGCGGCGGCGCCCTCGCTCGATCCCAGCGGCACGAGCTGGTTGCCGCTGCCGTTCTGGCTCTACGGCATCCCGATGGCGCTCTTCGGCGACTCGCTCACGACGGCGCGCGCGGTCGCGCTCGTGCTCGGAGTCGGGAGCGCGCTCTTGGTCTGGCTGGCGGCGCGGCTGATGGGGCTATCGCAGCGGGCGGCCCTGCTTGGAGCGCTGGCCGCGGTGGTGCTGCCCTATGGCGCATGGCTGTCGTGCGCGACCGTGCCCGAAGCGCCGACCGCGGCTTTGATCTTGGTAGGCGTCGTCACGCTGTGCCGCGCGGAGACCCGGCTACGGCTAGCGGGAGGCGTCGCGCTGGGCGCGGCCTGCTTCTGCCGTTACGAGGCCTGGGCGCCAGCGCTCACGTTTGCGGTGCTGTGCGCCGTGGATGCTATCCGCCAGCGTCGTCGGGAGCTGTGGCTGGCGGCCGCCGCCGCGGCGGGTCCGATCGCAGCTTGGCTGCTGCATGGCGTAGCGCGACACGGCGACGCTCTGTTCTTCGTCGCGCGCGTGCGCCACTATCGCGCGGCGCTCGGGGGCGAAGAGCGCGGCCTGCTCGGCTCCGCGCTGGAGGTGCCGTGGGCGCTGCTCCGCTTCGAGCCGGAGCTGCTCGCGGTGCTGCTGGTCGTGCTCGTGGTGAGCTTTCGACAACGCCTACGCCCATTCGGCGACGCCGCTTGGCGCCCGCTGTGCGCGCTGGCGTCGCTGGTCGTCTTCTTGATAGCCGCCAACCTGAGCGGCGGGGCCGCCACGCACCACCCGGAGCGCTCGCTGTTGCCCGTGTACTGGTTCTTGGCGTTGCTCACCGCCGGGTTGGTCACGGAGCTGGCCAAGCAGCCGCGGGCCTCGCTCGCGCCGCTGTTCGCGCTGCCGCTCGCGCTCCTTCTGAGCTGGCTACTACGACCCAACGTTCAGAGCACGTTCGTGAATCGTCACGAAGAGGAGCGTATCGGCTCGCTGCTCAGGCACCTCGGCGCGCAGCACGTCGCGCTGGACACGCCGGACTTCGGCTTCTTCGCGGTGCAGGCAGCGCTCGGCTACGGCAGGAGCTGGCCCCTGTCCGAACACGACCCCCGCCAGCCGTCGCCAGCGTCGCCCGCCAGCTCCACCGAGCTCCAGGCTCGGCTCAGCGCGAAGCGTGCCGACTGGCTCGTGCTTCCGCTGGCCAAGCGAGACTTGGCCGCGCCGCTGGGCGCGCCGCGCGCCACCAGCGAAAGCTTCGCGGTTTTTGCCCTGGGTGCTCCGGCTCCGCGCTAGCCGCCCTCCGCTTTTCGCCGAAGATTTTCAAGTTCGCCTCCGCACCCGCTACGATGGCGCCGTGTTCGGCAGCGCCGGCAGAAGGCTCGTGGAAGGTGTGGTGGGCCTGTTTGCCCTGCTCGGCTTCCTGTACGTGCCGCTCGGGCGGCACACCGGCTACGAGCACGCGCGCGCTGTGCTCACCACCCCGGCCGCCAGCGCAGCCCTGGCGGACTTGGGGCGAGCCGTGGCGCACCTACGCCAGAGCGCAGTCGCGTTCCTGACCGAAAGCCACGCGAACGCTCCCGGCCGAGCGCCGAACGGCAGCCCGCCAGAAACGCACACCGCGGAGCCGCCGCGGCCGGTGCCACCGAAGCTCAAGTAGCTACGCTGACTTGAGCGCCGAGCGCGCCGCGCTCGACTAGGTCTCTCGTCCTAGCCGAGCGGGCACGAGCGCGGCATCAGGCTGCGGAAGCCTTGGCCACCTCGGTCTGCGCGTACTTCTCGAGCTTGCGGCCGTCCGAGTAGAAAGCGCGGATACCCTCGCTCAGCTTCTCGACCGCCATCTGGTCCTGGTTGTGCTCGAAGCGGTACGTCTTCTCGTCCAACGTGACGCGCGGGATGTCCTTGGCCTTGGCGGCCTCGACGCTGAGCTTCTTCTCCAGCGTGCCTTCGCGCTTCTGCAGCTGCGCCAAGAGGTCCGGGCTGATGGTGAGCAAGTCGCAACCGGCAAGCTCGATGATCTGCTCGACCTTGCGGAAGCTCGCGCCCATCACCTGGGTCTTGTAGTCGTACTTCTTGTAGTACTCGTAGATGCGCTTCACGCTGGCTACGCCCGGATCCGCGTCGATCGCCGGCTCCTGACCGGTCGACTTCTTGTACCAGTCGTAGATGCGGCCGACGAACGGCGAGATCAGCGTCACCTTCGCCTCCGCGCATGCGACGGCCTGCGCGAAGCTGAACAGCAGCGTCAGGTTGCAGTGGATGCCTTCCTTCTCCAGCTGCTCGGCGGCCTTGATGCCCTCCCAGGTGCTGCCCAGCTTGATCAAGATGCGCTCACGGGCCACGCCCGCGTCCTCGTACAGCTTGATCAGCTGGCGCGCCTTCTCGATGCTGCCCTGCAGATCGAACGAGAAGCTCGCGTCCACCTCGGTGGAGACGCGGCCGGGGATGATCTTCAAGATCTCACAGCCGAAGTTGACCGCCAGCTTGTCCATGAACAGGCCGGTCTGCTCGCTGCCAGCGCTCGCCTTCTTCGCGGCGTAGCTGAGCGCCTCCTCCACCAGGTGCTTGTATTCCTTCTGCTGCGCCGCCTTGAACAACAGCGAAGGGTTGGTGGTGGCGTCCTGCGGCTTGTATTGAGCAATCGCCGCGATCTCGCCCGTATCGGCGACGACCGTGGTGTATTGCTTCAGCGATTCGAGCTCTGACATCGTTTCCTCGGGTTGGTTAGTAAAGAGGCCCGGATATTCCCCCCTGGGCCCCCGCCGCGCAACCCGAACTTCCGCCGCCAGGCCCCCGCAGGTGCGAGGAGCTGGCGGCGCTCGCCGTGGGCGGACTACTCCGCCGAGGTAGAAGGCGTGCGGATCGAGTTCGGCGGCACCGCGCTGGTGCGAGGCCCCCCGATCGGGGGTACGTACACGCCCCAGATGTCTCGGGCGTAACCCAAGATGGTGCGGTCGCTGGAGAACCGGCCCATGTGGGCCACGTTGAGAATGGAGCGACGCGTCCAGGCGACCTGGTCGTGGTACGCCGCTTCCACGCTGCGCTGGCAGTGCAGGTAGCTCAAGAAGTCAGCCAGCACCATGTAGGTGTCGCCGCCGTAGAGCAGCGAGTCCACGATCGGCTTGAAGCGGTGCGCGTCGTCCGGTGAGAACACGCCGGAGCTCACGGCGTCCAGCGCGGCGCGCAGCGTGGGCTCAGCGTAGTACAGCTGCATCGGATCGTAGCCGGACTCGCGCGCTTGCATCACCTGCTCGGTGCGCAAGCCGAACAAGAAGAAGTTCGCCTCGCCCACCGCCTCGCGGATCTCCACGTTCGCGCCGTCCAGCGTACCGATCGTCAGCGCGCCGTTCATCGAGAACTTCATGTTGCCGGTGCCGGAGGCCTCCGTACCGGCCGTCGAGATCTGCTCGGACACGTCCGTGGCAGGCACGATCAGCTCCGCCAAGGAGACGCTGTAGTTGGGCACGAACACGACGCGCAGGTGCTGGCGCACCGTGACGTCGTTGTTGATGACCTGCCCCACGGCGTTGGCGAGCGCGATGATGCGCTTAGCCATGTCGTAGCCGGGCGCCGCCTTACCGGCGAACAAGAACGTGCGGGGCGTGACGTCGTACGGCGGCTTCTCCCGGTAAGTGAGGTACAGCGAGACGACGTGCAGGATATTGAGCAGCTGGCGCTTGTACTCGTGGATGCGTTTAACCTGCGAGTGCAGCAAGTGGCTCGGATCCAGCTCGATCCGCAGATCCCGCCGCAGCGCGGCGGAGAGTCGCTCTTTGTTGTGCTGCTTGACGGCGCGCCACTCGGCTTGAAACTCCGGGTCGTTGGCGTACGGCAC
>JAEYOT010000624.1 GCA_023411445.1 Pseudomonadota bacterium | reverse complement strand
GTGCTCGGTCGCGCCGGCGTCTCCAGCGCGACCGAGCGACTTGAGCTTCGACGCGCTCACGCCAGCGTCAGTAGTTCGCGCGGCCGAGCTCGGTGATGTACTCGAGCACGGCGTCGTTCGTCGGGCGGTTGAAGCGCACCTTGCCGGCGGCGATCTCGCGCAAGCTGATCACGAGCGGCTTGTTCTTCGCGTTCACCAGCGAGGGGTTGCCCTTCATCAGCGAGCGAGCGCGAGAGGAAGCGAGCACCACGAGCGCGAAACGGTTCTCTTCCTTCTCCAGGCAATCTTCGACGGTGACGCGGGCCATGAATTCTCCAGACGAATCGAAAGGGACGGAAAGGCTAGTCGCTCGGCCCGCTACTTGCAAATTGATCCACAAGTATTTGTTATTGTTATCAATTCAGAGACGATGGCGTACCCAGGCCGCCCGCTCCGCCACTGCCGCTGCCGCTGCCGCCGCTTCCGTGCCGCGCGGAGGCTCCGCCGGCCCAGACGCTGGCGCCCGGCGTGGGCGAGACCGAAGCGGGCGGGCGAGCGCCGCTCGTCATGTGGCTGGGCTGCGTGGCGCTGGTTGGCTCCGCTGGCCGGCCCGTGAAGCGCGCCGCGACGACGATGCCGATGCCGAGCGCGAAGCCGAAGGCGGCGTAGACCGGCAGCGCGCCCGGCGAGCTCCGTTTGGTGGTGAGCGGCTCTGGCGGCAGCGTGCTGGCTACGGGGCGCTCCGTGGAGATGCTGGGGCGCTTGCCCGCGTCCGCGCGCGGCGCGCGCAGTGAGAGCGCCATCGGCTCCACCGAGGGTGGCGGCAGCGTGGCGCGCGAGTCCGGCGCGCGCAGCTCGAGCTGCACGGCTTGCACCGCCAGCTGCATCGAGCGCGCGTCGGGGAAGCGCTCCTCCCGGTCGAACGCCAGCGCCCGATCCACCACCGCGACGACCGAGCGCGGCAGGGCCGTGACCGAGCGCGGCAGGGCTGTGACTTCACCCAGCGACGGCACCGGCCGCGTCATGGCGCCCAGCAGCTGCTCGGTGATCGACCCGCGCTCCCGCACCGGTAGCCCGCTGAGCAAGAGGTACATCGTCGCGCCCAGCGCCCATAGGTCGCTCCGCCCATCCAGATCTTCCCAGTGCCCCAGCGCCTGCTCCGGGGGCATGAAGGCGGGCGTGCCCAACGTGGAGCCCAGCTCCGTGTCGCGCGTGGGCTTTCTGGAATCCATGCGCGCGATGCCGAAGTCCAGCAGCTTGACGCGGCCGTCAGTGGTCAAGAACACGTTCTCCGGCTTGATGTCGCGGTGAACGATGCCGCGGTCGTGGGCCTGGGCCAGCACGTCCAAGAGCTGCGAGGCGATGTCGAGCACCTCTCCTACGCTCAACGGGGTCCCGCCCGGCTCCAGGCGCTGGGCTAGCGTCTGACCGCGCAGCAAGTCCATCACCAAGAAAACGGCGCCGTCCTCCGTGGTGCCTTCGTCGCGCACGGTGACGGCGCCCGGGTGGGCGACGCGATTGGCGGCGTAGCCTTCGGCCAAGAAGCGCTCGCGGATGTCGTCGAACGGGGTCAAGTCCGCGTGCAAGATCTTGATCGCGACGCGGTTGCCGTTCGGGTGCGTGGCTTCGAACACGGCGGCCATGCCGCCGACGCCGAGCAGCTCATCCAGCCGCCACTTTCCGAGCACACGCTGGCCCAAGCGCGCCTTGGCTAGGCGCGTGCGCTCTTCAGCAGACACGGTCAGACGCGGAGTCGGCATCCGGAGCTCAGCCCAAACACCTTCATGGCGCGGGCAGGCTCGGAATGCAACTTGGCAATAGGCTCGCTCGAGGTCCTACTGACACGCGTCCTCGGGGACGCTGATGCCTTGAGCGCATAGGTCCTCCGGGGCATGGCCCAGCCGGCGCCGATAAAATTGCTCGAACAGCTCGGCGTCGAAGCAGTCCCCCCGCAGCGAGTAGCCCCAAGCTGCCGCGGCCCAGCGCGCGCCGAGCCCCGGTCTCGGGACGAGAATGACCTGACGGCCCACTTGCGCCGAGCAGCGCGGATCGGGCGGCAGCGCGTCGATGAAGGCCTGCACCTCCGCCACCTCGTCCGGGCAGCCCTCAGGGCAATCGTAAAGAAAGATGACGGCGCCGTGCTCGAGGGCATGAACCAGGTAACCGAGCGGCACCGGGTAGTCATAGGTCTGGTAAGCCGCCCACACCGGGTAGTGGTCGCCGAAGACGGGCGGGCTCATCTCGTACGCGATGTCACTGCATTCGGCGAGGTGGGCGCGCGTGCCGTTCTCGAAGCTGGTCTGCACCACATTGCAGGCACCCATCGGGGCGCCAGCGTGACTCTCGATGTCGTCGCTGCAGCCGAGTGAGAGGAGGGCCAAGAACCAGCCGAGCGCGCGCCGCACCATGGCAGCCTTGTACCGCGCTCGGCGTCAGAACGCGATGTTGGCTGCTAGCGCCGGGACGAGCACGTAATGGCTGCTCCGGTCGCCAAACGCCAAGTAGTGGCGCGTGTCGAGGTCGACCTGGAGCCAGCTGCTCCTGTACAGCTCGAGCCCCACGGTCGGCCCCAAGACGACCTGGTCCTCACCGTCGAAGCGGCCGTAGCCGGCGCGAAGGCCCAGGTAAGGATTGAGGAAGCGACGCCGACCGTCACCGAGCAGCGCGGAGTGCACCTCGCCGCCCAGCGTGGCGACGATGACGCTAGGACCGCGTTGGTCGCTGCCTCGTCGCTGAACGATGTCCAGATCGACGCTGAGCTGCCGCATGAAGCGCAGCGAGATGCCCCCGCCGTAGTGCAAGGGCTCGTCCTTTTGCCCCAAGTCGAGCAGGAGCGGCGCCCGCAAACCGGGAAAGAACTTTGCCTGCGGCTCCTCGCTGATGACGATCTCAGGCTCGCTCTTCTGGAGCGAGACGTGCACGGTGGCGCGCGCGGCGCGATCCGCCAGCCACCTCAGGTTGCCTTTGACTTGCTCGATCTCGGAGCGCACCCGAGCCAGCTCCTGCTCGATGCGCAGGATTTCCTCGACCTTCGTCGCTCGCGCCAGGACTTGCTCGTAGCGCTGGAGCGTGGCGGTCAAGCTCGACAGTCGTAGGTTGGCATCGAAAAATTCCTTGCCGATGTCACGGGCGTTGACGCTCTGGTTGAGCACCGACCCCAGCCCCTCGAGGTCCTGGAACACGGCTTGCGCGGCGCGGCTCGGTACTCGTACGGTGAGCTCGGCCGCGCCGTGCTGGGCGGAGCCGTCGAAGCGCTCTTCAGTCACCACGCCGCCGGTGCGGGCGGCCAGATCGCGCAGCTGGCGGACGGCTCGCCGCACGTCTTGCACCTGGAGCAGCACGCGCGCCTCGATGTCCAGCATCTCGCGGCTCGACGCCACCTCGGTGCTCGCGGCGCCGAGCTCCGGTGGCGCCTCGGGGGGTGCCGCTCGCGTGGGAGCGGCGGGAGGCGCGGCCGGCGCCGCCGCGCTGG
>JAEYOT010000618.1 GCA_023411445.1 Pseudomonadota bacterium | reverse complement strand
GCCCGTGACATCGGGGAGATCGCGCTGCGCCTGGAGGGCTCCACCCGCGTGTCGCTACCGTCCGGGCAGGGCGCGGTGATGGGCGTGGCGGCAGAGCCGCTGCTGGACGCGCCGCTGCTGCAGATGCTGCGAGCAAGCCTGGCCAAGGAGCAACTGCTGCTCGGCGTGATCGACGCGCGCGACCGCAACGAGGCGCTGGCGCAGCTCGTGGCTCAGCGGCCGCCGCTGGTGTGCATTGCAGCGCTTCCACCCTACGGCAACGCCAGCGCGCGCTTCCTGTGCCGTCGCCTGCGCGTGCAGCTGCCGGACACTTTCGTCCTGGCGCTGGTGCCCGAAACGGTCGAAAAGCACTGGCGCGAAGCGGCGGCGCGCCTGCGCGAGGCAGGCGCCAGCCTGGTGACGCACAGCGTGGGCGAAGCCGCGCGGGTGTTGGCGGAGCGCGCCGCGCCGCGCGCGAGCGGCTCCGCCGGGCGCGCCTCGCTCGCTGCTTTGGCCGAGGCGGCTGCCATCAGCTACCGCTCGCGCTCCTAACTCAGTGGTCCGGCAGCGGCGAGCTCGAGCCGGAAGCGTCGTTCTCTTTCAGCAGAGGCTCGCCTGCTGGGCCACCCGGCTCGGTCGGTGGGCTGTCGATGGGCATGATCGGGTCGCCGGGTATGGGATCCTCCGGCGATTGCGGTGGCGGTGGATCAGGGCAGCCGACCAGCACGAGCGCGCACAGGCAATAGCTGAGCTTCATGCGGGGTGTGATGCAGGACGGATGCCGGCCGGCGCCACTGGCGAGAGGACCAGCTCTTTGGCTTAGCGTACGCTCAGGCGGGCGGGGGCAGACTCTTGCGCTCGAGCGGCGGCAGACCGGCGGCGGCGTAAACATCCGTTTCGTCGAGCGTTTCGCGCTCGAGCAGCTGCGTCACGATGTTGTCTAGCCGCTGCCGGTTCTCGGTTAGCAGCTGAATGGCTCGCTTGTACGACTCGTCGATCAAGCGCCTGACCTCTTGATCCACGGCGTCCAGCGTCTCTTCTGCCACGCCCTGCATGCGCGGATCGGCGTCGGGCTGAAACACCGAAACCGGCCCGATGCGCTCTGACATGCCCCAGCGCCCGACCATGCTGCGCGCGATGCCGGTGCATTGCTGCAAGTCGCTCTCATTGCCTGACGTGACGACGCCGAAGACGACCTGCTCCGCCGCCATCCCACCCAGAGCGCCCACCATACGGCCTTTGAGGTAGGCCGCGTCGTAGCCGTAGCGATCTTGCTCCGGCGTGGAGAGGGTGACGCCGAGCGCGCGTCCGCGCGGGATGATGGAGACCTTGCGCACTGGATCGGCGCCGGGCTGGAGCATGCCGAGCAGGGCGTGGCCAGCTTCGTGGTACGCCGTGCGGCGCCGCTCTTCCGGCGGGATGACGACGTTGCGCGCGGCGCCGAGCTGCACCTTCTCCAGCGCGTCCGTCAAATCGAGCTGGCGCACCACTTCATGACCGCGCCGGACCGCGAGCAGCGCGGCCTCGTTGATCAGGTTGGCCAGCTCTGCGCCGGTCATGCCGGGCGTGATGCGTGACAGGTGCTCCAGGCTGGCGTCCTCGCTCAGCTTGATCTTGCGCGCGTGGACCTTGAGGATCGCCAAGCGCCCGGCCTGATCCGGCGCGTGGACCGTGATGGTGCGGTCGAAGCGACCCGGCCGCAACAGCGCGGGATCGAGCACGTCCGGGCGGTTGGTGGCGGCGAGCACGATCACGCCCTCGGCGCCGGAGAAGCCGTCCATCTCCGTGAGAATTTGGTTCAGCGTCTGCTCGCGCTCGTCGTGTCCGCCGATGGAGCGAGCGCCGCCCCGGGCGCGGCCGATCGTGTCGATCTCGTCGATGAAGATGATGGCCGGCGCGACTTGGCGAGCAGCCTGGAACAGCTCGCGCACGCGGCTGGCGCCGACGCCGACGATCATCTCGATGAACTCCGACGCGCTGGCGGAGAAGAACGGGACGCCTGCCTCTCCCGCCGTCGCGCGCGCGAGCAGGGTTTTTCCGGTGCCGGGAGCACCGCTGAGCAGCACGCCCTTGGGCGCCCGCGCGCCGATATCCGAGTATTTCTTCGGGTTCTTGAGGTAGTCCACCACCTCTTGGATCTCACTCTCGACCTCGTCGATGCCGGCCACGTCCTCGAAGGTGACGCGCACCTTCTCCGGATCCACCGGCTGGCGGGGTTTGCCACCGCCGAACAGACCGCCCCCCATCGCCGCCTGCTGGCGTCTGAATAGCCACAGGTAAAAGGCGACCATCAGCAGGAGCGGGCCGAACGAAATCAGCAGATTAGCGAGCAGGCCACGCTCTTCCACGAGCGGCGTGGCTCGCACGGTGGCACGGCTCTTCTCCAGGCGGACCATCAAGTCGTCCTGCGCGAAGACGGGCCGCTCCGTCGAGAAACGCTTGTACTTCGCGGGGCCAGCCTTGGGCTTGGGCTCGGGGATCTCTCGCTCGGCCTTCAGCTCACCCTGGATGGTGTGGCCGCGCGCGAAGACCTCCGCGATGTTGCCCTGCTCTACCTGTTTGTCGAACTCGGTGTACGAGATCGCTTGCGGGCCGTTCATGCGATCCTGAATCGTCAGGAACGCGAACACGGCCGCGTAGATCAGCAGCGCGCGGGTCGCGAGCTTGCCCCAGTTCCAGTTCGGCTTGTTGGGCGACGCGCCCGGCGAATCCGGCAAGCCTTCCGTGCGCCAGGGGCGTGACGGCGGCATCCCGCCATCGGCAGGGGGTTGCTGGGGCGGCTTAGGGGGCGGCAAGGAAGGAGGCATGTCGGAGGCTTTTCACCTTCCGGTAAGGCATTCCCGCCGCGGCGCCAAGCCATAGCGCTCCGCGGCGCTGAGGCAGCTGCCAGGATCCCAGACCGCCCGAGCACGAGCCACTTCATCGACCGCTAGGTCGGCGTCATGCAATGGTTTGCACCACAAAGACTTTCAGACGCGAAGTGGGGTTCTCGTGCTCGGACGGTCCTGTTCGTGGAGAGAGCAAGCGGCGGGCCAACCGACGAGCGCCCGACACACGGCAGACATGAGGCCTGTCGCCGCCCAACGGCGACATCTCGGGCGCGCTGAGGCGACGTGGTACGTGACGGCCAGAGTGCTCGTCGTGGTTCGGGCTCTCGCGCGAGCGCTCAGCGTCGCGGCGTGAGGCAGGGCGCAGTCGACGCTTGGAACGCAGCGTGCAGCTGCGCGACCCATGCAGTGGCTTCGGACGCACCCGCTCACGTGGTCGCGACGCTCGCTGGCGCTCGCGGTGACAGCGCTGGGCTTTTGCCTGGTGGTGCTGCTGCTAGCGCTGGTGGGGTT
>JAEYOT010000570.1 GCA_023411445.1 Pseudomonadota bacterium | reverse complement strand
CAGCTGCTGCGAGCGAGACGAGCAGCAAGCTCGCCACGGCGCGTGGAGGAGGGCTGCCCGCGACCGCTGCTGAGCCGAAAAAGGCTTCACGCTGGTGGATTTGGGGCCTCTGCCTGTTGGGCGTGGTGACCTACCTCGTCCTGCGCGGCAGCTAGAACGGATAGAGCCGCGCAGCCAGACGTTGCGCCCACCCGAGATCTCGCGCAAGTTGCGCGCGCCATGAGCCAAGAAGAAGAGAAGGGCGTGCCGTCGCGGGCTGACGAGGACGACGCTGTCGACAGCGCGCCCGAGAGCGCGCCGCCTCCGGCCCGAGCTGCCAAGCAGAAGACCGCAGCGCCGAAGGTCGCCATGCTACCGGTGTCGCGCGCGGCCTTGTTCGCTGGGTTGACGTTGGCCATCGGCGCTGCCGCTGGCTGGTTCGGCCACATCGAGCAAGCCAAGGCGCAGGTGCGCAAGGCGGACGCTGCGCCCGCTGCGGTGAGCAGTAGCGGCCAGGTGCTCGGCACCTGCGGCAAGTGGCGCGACAAGATCTGCGACAGCAGCGGCGAGATGTCGGCCGCGTGCCAACAAGCCACGATCGCCAGCGACCTGCTGACGCCGTCCACGTGCGAGGCCGCTCTGGACGTCGTGCCGGCGACGCTCAGCCGCATCAAGGCTGCGCGCGCCTCCTGCGACGCTCTGGTGAAGAAGCTGTGCGCGGATCTGCCGCCCGGCTCGGCGACGTGCGAGATGGTCAAGGAGCGCACGCCGTCGTTCCCGCCCAAGCGCTGCGACGAAATGATGAAGAGCTACGACAGCGTGATCGGGGAGCTGCGCTCGCTCGAGGCGCAAGGCGGCCTGCAGTTGGTGCCGGGCGGACCAGGAGGCGGTCACGCTCCTGGCGACGGCCACGGTCACTGAGCCTCGCGCGGTTTTCAGGGATCGCGTCCGAAAGCGGCCAGATCGGCGGCACGGGCGGCGCTAAGCTGCCTGTGTGATGCTCGACGCCGGCCACTACTACGAGGCCGTCAAGGCGCGCGACCCGCGCTTTGACGGCGTTTTCTTCGTCGGCGTGTCCACCACCGGCGTGTACTGCCGCCCGGTGTGCCGGGTGCGCACCCCCGGACGCGATCGGTGCACGTTCTTCCCGAACGCCGCCAGCGCCGAGGCCGCGGGGTACCGTCCCTGCCTGCGCTGCCGGCCGGAGCTGGCGCCCGGTGCGTCACCGCAGGAGGCGCCGCGGCGGGTCGCCAGCGCCGCCTGGGCTCGCATCGAGGCGGGCGCGCTCACGGGCAGCAGCGTCGCGGAGCTTGCCGGCGAGCTTGGTCTGAGCGTGCGGCAACTGCACCGGGTGGTCGAAGCGGAGTATGGCGTCAGCCCGCTGGCGTTGGCACAGACGCAGCGACTGCTGCTCGCCAAGCAGCTGCTCACCGACACCAGCCTCAAGGTGGTGGACGTGGCGTTTGCCAGCGGCTTCTCGAGCCTGCGGCAGTTCAACCGCCTGTTTCGCGAGCAGTACCGGCTCAGTCCGCGGGCGCTGCGACAGCGGCCGACGCCGCGCGCCACCGATGGCATCGTGCTCAAGCTGGGCTTCCGCCCACCGCTCGCGTGGCTTCCGCTCGTCCGCTTTCTAGCTGGCAGATCGGGCACGCGCACGGAGCACGTGGAGGGCGCGCGCTACGTTCGCAGCGTCCGGCTCGGTGAGCACCGCGGCTACATCGCCGCCGAGCCGGTGGGCCCGAGCCTGCTCGGCGTGGAAGTGGCCGCGTCCCTCTTGCCGGTGCTACCGGAGCTGCGTGCGAAGTTGGTGCGGCTGTTCGATCTGGCGGCAGATCCAGCGACGATCGAGGCTTGTCTGCGGCCGCACGTCGAGCTCGGGCCATCGCTTCGCAGCGCGGCCGGGCTGCGAGTGCCCGGCGCCATTAGCGGCTTCGAGCTGGCGCTGCGCGCCGTGCTGGGCCAACAGGTAACGGTGAAGGCGGCCACGACCATTTACGGGCGCTTCGTCAGCACCTTCGGCGCGCCCGTCATCACGCCCCTCGCCCCTGTCGATCGCACACCGCCGGAGGCGGCTGACGTCGCCAACGCCAGCCTGCAGCAGCTCATCGACCATGGCTTGACCCAGCGGCGCGCCCAGTCCGT
Organism: Pseudomonadota bacterium; assembly: GCA_023411445.1. Taxonomy (GTDB): domain Bacteria; phylum Myxococcota_A; class Polyangia; order Polyangiales; family Polyangiaceae; genus PMG-095. The sequence continues at coordinate 2,239 of JAEYOT010000570.1, read as the reverse complement.
GCAGGCGCTGTCGCGTGCCGTCGCTGACGGGCGCCTGCGCCTGGATCCCCCGGCGGACTTCGCGGCGGTGCGGGCGGCGTTGCTGGAGCTGCCCGGCATTGGGCCGTGGACGGCGGAGTACGTGGCGATGCGCGCCCTGGGCGATCCGGATGCGTTTCCGCATCAAGACCTGGGCCTGCTGCGCGCCTGCGGCTTGACGCAGCCGAAGGCGCTCTTGGCCCGCGCTGAGACCTGGCGACCGTGGCGAGCTTACGCGGCGCTGCACCTGTGGCATGGAGGAGCTGGTGGTTGAACGAAGCACGGCATCGCAGACCTTCTATAGTGAGCTGGATTCCCCCGTCGGTACGCTGCTCTTACTTGGCGACGGCGAGGTGCTTCAGGGCGTGTACATGGACGCGCAGAAGCATCGTCCGAGCTTGCCCGCTGGCGCAGAGCGAAGCGAGCCGCGTTTCGCCGCTGCGAGGGAGCAGCTCCGCGCGTACTTTGCCGGTAGGCTCCGGCGCTTCGAGCTCGCGCTCGGCGCCGCTGGGAGCCCATTCCAAAAGCAGGTGTGGCAAGCCCTGTTGGACATTCCGTTCGGCGAGACCGAGAGCTACGGCGCGTTGGCGCGTCGCATCGGCAACGCCAACGCGTCCCGCGCCGTCGGCCTGGCCAACGGCCGCAATCCGCTCGGTATCATCGTGCCGTGCCACCGCGTGGTGGGGGCGAACGGGGCCCTCACGGGCTACGGCGGGGGCCTCGAGCGTAAGCAGTGGCTGCTCGCTCACGAGCGACGCCACGCCCTCGCCCCGAGCGCTGGTCGCCGGGCATCCTGAGCGGCCGGGAGGGGCGCGCCGGCGCCGCGATTGAGCCGATTTCTCGGGCGACCCCTGGCGCCGGCCAGGGCTGGCGATAAACGGTTGCAGGCCAGCGCGGAGTGCGGAACGGTCCGCGCGCCCTTCCGTGAGCACTTCCCTTCAAGCCGAGCGGCGCGCGCTCCTGCCCATCTTCCTGATCGTCCTCGTGGACATCCTGGGCATGACCATCATCTTGCCGCTGCTACCGTTTTACGCGCGCGAGTTCGGTGCCAGCTACACGCAGGTTGGGGTGCTGATCGCGACCTTCGCGGTGTGCCAGCTGCTATCGGGGCCCGTCCTCGGGCAGCTCGCGGATCGCTTCGGGCGCAAGCGCCTGCTGCTGATCAGCCAGGTGGGGACGCTGGTCGGCTTCGTGGTGCTCGGCAGCGCCACGTCGCTTACGATGGTGTTCGTCTCGCGCGCCATCGACGGCGCCACGGCTGGCAACCTCTCGCTCGCCCAAGCGTACGTCTCGGACGTTACCAGTAAGGAGAACCGCGCCAAGTCCTTCGCCATCATCGGCATCGCCTTCGGTATCGGCTTCCTGCTCGGGCCCGCCATCTCCGGCTACCTCTCTCACTACGGGCATCGCTACCCGATCTACGCGGCGCAGGCGCTCTCCGCGCTCAGCATCCTGGCCACGGCGGTGCTGCTGCCGAACGTGCGCCCGCTCGAGGGCTCCGGCGAGGCGGGCCCCGCCGGGCGCCGTCTGGCTTTGTTCTCCTGGGGCCGCTACGCGGAGTACTTCCGTCGGCCGGTGCTCACGTCGCTGCTGCTCCAGTTCTTCGCGTTCGGCTTCTCGTTTGCGGCTTTCACCTCTGGCTTTGCGCTGTTCGCGGAGCGGCGGCTGACCTGGGAGGGGCAACCCTTCGGAGCCAAGGAGGTGGGCTACGTGTTCGCTTTCGCGGGGTTTCTCGGCATCATCCTGCAGGGCGGCATGATCGGGCGGCTGGTGAGGCGCTTCGGCGAGCTCAAGTTGACGCGCGCTGGCTTCGCCGCGCTGGGTATCGGCTATGCGGTGCTGGCTTGGGTTCGTTTCGTGCCGGAGCTGCTCGTATCGGCAGCCGTGTCCACCTTTGGACAGGGCTCGCTACGGCCGGCCCTGACCGCACAAATCACCCATCATAGCGGGCGAGACGAGCAGGGGATGGTGCTCGGGCTGGCGCAGTCTTTGATGTCCATCGCGCAGATCGTGGCTCCGCTGCTCTCGGGCCTCCTGATCGACCGGGGCCTGCTCGCGACCTGGGCGCTGATGGCGGCGCTGGCAGCAGGCGTCGGACTGCTCCTCAACTTGCGTCAGCCGAGCGAGCCGTCACAAGCGGGAAGCTAGGGCTCTTCGCGAAGGAACGCGCGCCTTGGCCAGCAGCGAAGCGACTTGATTGGCCACCGTGCGTGGGGAGGAC
>JAEYOT010000555.1 GCA_023411445.1 Pseudomonadota bacterium | reverse complement strand
TACACCAGCCCGGGAGGTCACATCGCCGTGCGCGCGCGGCGCGCCGGGGCCCAAGTGATCGTCGAAGTGAGCGACGACGGCGCCGGGATCGCGCCGGAGCTCCTGCCCAAGGTGTTCGACCTGTTCGTGCAAGGTAAGCGCACGCTGGAGCGCTCGGAGGGCGGGCTCGGTCTGGGGCTCTCGCTCGTGCGCAGCTTGGTCCAGCTGCACGGCGGCGACGTGGAAGCAACCAGCGAAGGCTTGGGCGAGGGCAGCAAGCTCACGGTGACGTTGCCGGCTGCGCCGGGCGAGTCGCCGGCTCCCTCACGGCTCTCCGAGCGCCTGGACAGCACCGCCATCGAGCCACGCAGCCTGTTGCTGGTCGACGACAATCGAGACGCCGCGGACTCCATGGCGCGCGCGCTGCGCCAGGCCGGGCACGAAGTGCGCGTGGCCTACGACGGCGAGGCCGCGCTCGCGCTCGTGAGCGAGCGGCTACCCGACGTCGCCTTCCTGGATATCGGGCTTCCGATCTTGGATGGCTACGAGCTGGCGCGGCGTCTGCGCCGGCTCGCGCAAGGCCGAACGCTCACGCTGGTCGCCGTCACCGGTTACGGGCAGAAGGCCGACCGAGAGCGCTCGCGTCACGCCGGCTTCGATCACCACCTAGTCAAGCCCGTGGCAGTGACGGAGCTGCTGCAGCTGACGGCGCGGGCCGCGCCGCAGGAAATCAGGCGATCTTCGCCTGCTCCCCGATCTCTGCCAGAAAGCGATCCGGCCGCTTGAACACCTCACCGGCGCGCGCGCGGGCCATGTCCGCCAGTGGCCCAGGCTGAGCGCCCAGCGCGCACTGCAGCAGGATGGCTTCCTTCAGCATCGGCAAGAAGTCTCCCTCACAGCGCTTGGTGAAGGTGGCCTCGTCCAGCTCGGCCTTGCGCACCGCCGCTTCGAAGTCGATCAGCAAGCACTCGAGCGGCGAGCCGCACACCACCAGGTTGTGCAGCTCCACATCGCCGTGAGCGATGCCGGCCTCGTGCAGCTTCACCAGCGCGTCAAACGCGTCGTGGAGCAGGCGCCACAAGCCGGCGGCCGCGGCCAAGCTGAGCTTCTTGGCGAGCGGCAGGTTCGCCTCCTCCGGCTCCGTTCCGAACGGTGACAGGCGGTTGTAGGGGCTGCCTGGCAAGAAGCAGCTACGAAAAATCTGATGCGTGGCGCCAATGGCGGGCGGAATGCCCAGGATCTCCGCCGCCTCGTTCTGCCGATCGCGCTCCTGCCGCGGGTCGCCGTGCAGTCGACCGGGGTAGTAAGTCTTGCGAAAATGCAGCGGGTAGGCCGCGGCGAGCGGGTACGTCGCGCGGGTCTCCTCGCCCGCGATCACGATGTCCGCTGACACCAGGGGCATGCCGTTCGCCTCGCGCTTCATGATCGTGCGCACCACGAAGTCCTGCCGAGGGGCGCGCGCGATCCAGGCGGCATACTCAGGCCCGACGCGGACCGCGTGACGCGGAGAAACCGGCACCAGCTGGTCTTCGTCGTTCACTCTCGCAAGCTCGCAGAAACGGCAAAAAGGGCAAGACACTTTCCTCACAAATTTGGCAGGCCCAGCGAACAACGGTGACGACAAGGTTTCCAGTCGTGCTACGCGCTGGGGATGGCAAGCCTGCAGGGTCGTCGTATCGTGCTCACCGGGGCTTCGCGAGGCGTAGGTCGTGAAGCGGTCAAGCTGTTCTGCCGTGAAGGTGCCGAGCTGATCGGCGTGGCGCGCGACGCAGCGCGCCTGTCCGAGCTGTCGCGCGAGTACCCGTCGTTCCAGGCCGTAGCGGGCGACATCACCGATCGCACGTTGGGAGCTCGCCTGGCCGACGCCGTGAAAGCGCGCTGGGGCGCGTTCGACGTGCTGATCAACAACGCTGCTATCCAGCAGTATAACGCCGGGTTCCACGCGGAGCCGCTGGACGCGCTAGAGCACAACGTGACCACCAACGTGCTGAGCGCGCATTGGCTGATCCACGCGCTCTTGCCGCTCTTGCTGCGCGGTGCGGAGCCGCGCATCGTGAACGTGAGCTCGGGTGCGGGGCAGCTCGGCGTGGTCAAGACGCACTCGGACATGCCCGCGTACCGACTGAGCAAGCTGCTGCTCAATGGACTCACGCTCTCCTACGCGGGTGACCTGAAAGGCAAGGTCGCGGTCAATTCGCTAGATCCCGGCTGGCTCAAGACAGATTTGGGCGGACCGAACGCGCCCGGCGAACCGCGCGATGGCGCAGTGCGTATGTTGGAGCTCGTGACCAAGCCGTTCGACGTGACGGGCGGTTTCTTCTACGGCGCGGAGGCCATCGACTTCTGAGCGTGCGGCGTCGAGCACGCGCGTCAAGCTGGGGTGTTGTCGGCGAAATGTTCCAGTCAAACCAAGCTGAGACTGGCGCGCGGCCGTGCTGATGCGCGAGCTTCACGCGCGCCCGCGTTGCCTGCGCGCCGATCAAAACTCCAAAAAATGGCAACCGGCAGAGTGGCAGTCGGCGCCGAAGTGCGATAGGAACTGACACCCCTGGAATCGGTCCCAGATCATCTGGCACCCGTTTCGGCTCACCAAGTTGAGGCAGAGAGACCACGTCATGCAGACCACCTTGAAATCGCGCATCTTCGCGGGCGCCCTGACCGCGCTGATCATCGCCGCGGCTGCTGGCGCGTGCACATCACGCCCTGACCGTCCCACCGTCCAGGCCACCGACGGAGGCAGCTCACCCGGCACGGCCGGCAATGGCAACGGCACCAGCGGCAACGGCACGGGCAACAATGGCACCGGCGGCAACGCCACCGGCGGCAACGCCACCGGCGGCAGCGGCAACGGCCTGGGCGGCATGACAATGGTGGGCCAGGACGACGCGACCTGCACGGCCTTCACGCCCCAACGCTTTGCGAAGCTCACGCCTGAAGCGCCGATCGTGGCGGAGAAGATGTCTCAGCTCAACCAGGCGCAGATGATCGAGCTGATGCACGGCGGAACCGGGCAGCCGACGTGGGATGAGTCCTCCTTCACCGGCAACGGTGTGCCCGCGGCCGGTATCCCGGAGTTCGTCATGCGCGATGGTCCGCGTGGCGTGCGTGCAGTCGTGAACGAGTACAAGGCGACGTCCTTCGCGGTGGCGGCGGCTCGCGCAGCCAGCTTCGACTTGGACCTCGAGTACCGCATCGGCAAGGTGCAGGGCCTCGAGATGAAGGCGCTCAACGTCGACCTGATGCTGGCGCCGACCATCAACGTGCTGCGCCACCCCGCCTGGGCCCGCGCCCAGGAGACCTACGGCGAAGATCCGGTCGTGCTGGGTGAGATGGGCGCGGCCTACACGCTCGGCATGCAGGAGTCCGCCCCGGCCTGCCCCAAGCACTTTGCCGGCAACAATACGGACGAAAACCGCACCACCCTGATCGCCACCATCGACGAGAAGACGCTGCGCGAGGTGTACCTGCGCGCGTTCCAGATGGTGGTGGAGAAGGCGGACCCGGCCTGCATCATGGCCGCGTACAACGGCGTCAACGGCGAGTGGTCCACCGAGAACCACCACCTGATGACCGAGATCTTGAAGGAAGAGTGGGGCTGGAAGGGCTTCGTGCTCTCGGACTGGGAAGCGACCAAGGGCAACGGAGCCAAGTCGGCCAAGGCCGGGCTGGATCACGAGCAGCCCACCAACGCCGCCTTCTCTCAGCTCCCGTCCGACGTACCGCCCGAGCGCATTCAGGACGCCGCTCGGCGCATCCTGAACGCGCGCGCCCACTTCGGGCAGCTCGAGCCGGGCTACCGCACGGGCATCAAGAACGCCAACATCGCCCAAGAGCAGTCGCACAAGGACCTGGCGCGTGAGTCCGCCGAGAAGGGCGCCGTGCTGCTGAAGAACGACAGCATCCTGCCGCTGGCCAACGTCACCAGCATCGCCATCCTTGGACCCGACGCGGAGAAGCCCGTGGCCAACACGGGCGAAGGCGCGCACGGCCTGGGTGACCGCGGCAGCAGCAACGTGACCCCGCCCTACGCCGTGTCGTTCGCGGCCGGCATCAAGACGCGCGCCATGGGCGCCAACGTCACCGTCAGCACCAGCCTGGATGCTTCGGCGGCGGCAGGTAAGGACGTGGTCATCATCCCCGTCACCATGGCCCACGAGGACGAGGGCGAGGCCTTCGGCGGCGGCGGCGATCGCGAGACGCTCAGCCTGGCCGGAGCTCACCCCGTGCACTGGTCCGGCAAGAAGCCGTCGGCCTTCATCAAGGAGGTCGCCGCCGTGAACCCGAACGTCATCGTGCTCTTGGCCGTGGGCAGCGCCATCACGGTGGAAGATTGGCACGCCAACGTGAAGGGCATCGTGCAGACCTTCTACCCCGGCCAAGAGGGCGGCAACGCCATTGCCCGCCTGCTGTTCGGCGACGTGAACTTCAGCGGCAAGCTGCCGTTCACGGTCGCGACGGACGAGGCCCAGTACCCGACCTTCGGCAACACGGCCACCACGCTGACGTTCGAGTACCTGCACGGCTACCGCCGCCTGGAAGCCGCGGGACAGACGCCGCGCTACCACTTCGGCCACGGCCTGAGCTACACCACCTACGAGTACAGCGATCTCAAGGTGCTGTGCTCGCAGGGCATCACCGAGACCGGCCGCCTCAACTTCGAGGTCACGGTCAAGAACGCCGGCACGGTGGCGGGTGAAGAGGTCGTGATGGCCTTCATCAAGCCCCCGGTGGATCCGAACATCAAGCGCCCGGTCAAGGAGCTCAAAGCGTTCACGCGCGTCGCGCTCCAGCCTGGCGAGAGCAAGACCGTTCAGCTGTCCGTCGCCGCTAAGGACATGAACCACTGGCAGGATGGCTGGAAGGTCCAGAAGGGCGAGCACACCCTCATGGTCGGTCCGAACGCGGACAACGAGAAGCTGCTCTCGGCGCCCTTCACGATCAACTGAAGCTCGATACCGCGAAGACGGCGGCGTTGGCAGTCCGACGCCGCCGTCCATCTTCTCGCGCAGTGCAAGGACATAGATTTAAGATGTTCGCTTGGTGCAAGTGGTCACGAGTTGACGCTCTTCGATTCTCTCTCCTCGCTTCGCTCGCCGTGAGCGTCTGCGCTCTGCCCTCGCCCGCGTGGGCGCAAGCAGCGAGCGACGAGGAAGAGGAAGAAGAGCTGGGCGAAATGCAGAAGACTCCCGGCGCGGTCGGGGTCACGGCACAAGACGAGACGACTGAACCCTCGAAGCCGGCCGCCGCTACCGCCGCCGACAAGCGCGAGCCGATCGAGCCTGCGTCAGCTTTCGATGGCCTGTTCCGCGGCGCCATGAAGCTCGGCTGGGACGGCGGCGCTGAGATCGACACGGGCTACGCGCGGTATGACTACGATCTGCCATCGTACAACGCCGAGAGCTTCTACGACCTCCGCGGCCGCTTCGTCATGGGGCCCGTGCTCGAGTACGACTTCGACGAGAAGCACTTCCTACGGGTCACCGGACAGGCCGTGGCTTGGGTCCGCGAGGAGCGGAACCTGTACCAGGTGAACGCGGACGACGTTTATTTCCAGGTCGGACGGCGCTCCACCTGGGATTTCAAGCTCGGTCGTTTCGAGAGCTGGGACGTGTACCACAAGGGTCTCGGCTTCGATAAGTACACGCTCGATGACACCGGCGCGCTCCGCCAACCCACGTTCGACACCCAGCTGTTCGGTGTCGATATGTACGAGGTGAACGCGATCTACTGGCGTGAGATGGCAGGCAAAGCCGCTCTGCACGTCTACCCGCTGGACGTGCTCGGGTTCGAGCTGGTCGGGCTGTGGGGCTCGGAGCGAACGACGAATCACATCGGCGCGCGACTTGCTGCCGACCTGAACCTGAAGTTCTTGCGGGTGACGGCCGGCGCCGAGTACCGCAAGCGCGATCCTTCGGTGGAGGTCACTTCGCTCGGTCCCAACGGCGAGCAGGTGCCCTGCGACAAGTGCTCTGACCGCACCCAGCTCGGCTTCGGTGGTGGCGCCGTCGTCTCACTTGGCCCCGTGGAGCTGGCCGCCAACGCCGCCAAGCTGGACGTCACCGCCTACAAGACGGATGGCAGCGCTGAGGACCTGGCCGGTACGACCGATATCACCACGTTCGGCGGCTACCTCCAGCTCGACCCGGGCAAGCTGCTGCTGGATCGCTCGCTGATCGTCGGTGTCGGCGCGAACCGCACGGAGAGCGTGATCGCCAACGGTGACTTCGACCGGCACACTCAGGCCGCGGCCTACGTGGCGTTCCCGCTGGGCTTCAACGACGCCATGGTCAAGCTGGTCCTGTCTCGCGCTGACCTGCTGGTCGAAGACGCGGATTCCGTGACTGGTATCGTGACGGCTCGCAACAGCGACATGGTCGCCGGTCGCGTGCGCGTGCGCTGCTCGTTCTGAGTCAGGGCTCGTACTCGTCGTCCGGCGTGCACCCGGCGATCAGCTCGGCGCTGTAACCAGGCGGCGCCCAGTCGATCGTCGTGGTGCCCGCCTCGACCACTTGCTTGGGGCTCACGCTGGCGCTGTCCGCAAAGCCAGCGCCTTCGAACGTCACCTCCACTTCGTCGCGTGTCACGCTGAGCGTCACACTCACCCCCGTGTCGACGCGGTAGCGGAACTGGATGCGGCTGCCGAGCAGCACGGGCACGTAGTGGCAGCGGTGCACCCGCTCCACGCCGGATCCCTCGTCCGTGACGC
>JAEYOT010000547.1 GCA_023411445.1 Pseudomonadota bacterium | reverse complement strand
GGTGTACAGCCCGTCCGAGTGCGCCGAGCTGATCGCCTGGATCGAGCAAAGCTCGCCGACGCTCGCCACGAACAACCCGCTGTACCGAGATCAGGACCGCGTGATGCGTGACGATGCCGAGCTGGCGCACGAGCTGCTTCGTCGCTTGCGGCCGCACCTCCCCGAGCGGATGGGACCATTGCGACTGCTGGGACTCAATCAGCGCCTCCGCTTCTATCGCTATCGCCAAGGTCAGCGCTTCGAGCCGCATATGGATCACTGGTACCGGCCGAACGAGCGCCAGATCACGCTCCATACGGTGCTCGCCTATTTCAACGATGACTTCGAAGGTGGCGAGACCGCGTTCCAGGAGCAGCTCGAGCGCACTATCGTGCCAAAGGTCGGCATGGTTGCCGTCTTCCAGCACAAGCTTCGTCACGAAGGACGACCGGTCCTACGCGGCACCAAGTACGTGATGCGCACCGATGTGGTCTACGAGGCGGCCGAACCGATCGGTCGAGCTGGATGAGTATCTACACCACGCTTTGGAGGCTTCGTTCCCAGCCCAGGGCGACTGGCACACCGGCTGCGCTTGGGAAGCGCTTCTGGTGCAGGCGGTTCCCAGTCACTGTGGACCAGCAGCAACGGAAGAGGTCGATCCCTACGCTGACTTCTTACCGCCACTTCCTGCAAGCATCGCGCAGGGCTACCGCGCGGTTGTCGTCGTTCGCGCTACGGATTCAAAGCAGGGTCAGCGTTACCGAGCCCCACTCTTAATCCTCAGCGCTCGTGAGTACTTTGATTGTTCCTGGGAGACTCTAACGACACGCATCGCTCATGCACTGCGTGGCGCGCGCCCCCGCGTCGTTGCAGAGTCGCAGGATGCAACCGGGGTCGTCACGCTGTTCTTCGAGGACGGCTCCGCGAGCACCATCGCAGCGTCGGAAAGGGAGCCACAAAGCCTTTGACCGAGGGGGAGCCGCTGTTACCCCTTCTTGTGTGAGGCTGAGCAGAATCGTGGCGGGGTCACGGCTGGTGGCGATCGCGTGCTCGAGCGAGCGCGACTACTCCGATGCGGGCACGGGTGGGACTGGCGGGACGGCAGGCAGTGGCGCTGATGCTGGCGATCAGTCTGGCGGTAGCGCGCAGGGCGGAGACGGTGGTGAGCCGGATCGTGAGCCACACGGTGGTGCGAGCGGTGAAGATACTGGCACCGGTGGCTCACAGCCTTTTCTTGTGCGGCGGATTTTCGCTCACGGTCACTCAGCCTCGACCCTGAGCTTCTGACGGCGGGCAGAGGAGCGCGCAGGAACGCAAACTGCAAGGTGCGAGGGCATGAGCTCCTTGTTGAACAAACTGGCACGCGGCGCGGTAGCAGGCGTAGCGGCTACGGTGGTGATGTCCATCGCGATGGCGGCGGGAAAGAAGGTGGGCGCGCTCGGGGAGCCGCCCCCGCGCCGCCTGACGCGGCGCCTGCTCGCGCCACTGGGACCGTTGGCCCCGTCGGGTTCGCGGCTGGACGTGGCGGCCTTGCTGGCCCACCTGGGCTTCGGCGCGACCATGGGCAGCATCTGGGGGCTGCTGCCGAGACGCTGGCATCATGGCGCCGGTGGAGCGTTGTTCGGTTTCGGAGTCTGGACCGCGAACTATGCGGGTTGGCTGCCGGCAGTGGGCTTGATGCCGCCGCCGCAGCGCGACCGGCCACTACGACCGACCACGATGATCCTGGCTCACCTGGTTTACGGCGCAGCTCTCGCCAGGGTGACGCGATTGGAAGAGGCGACCCTCGACGGCACGCAGTCTTAGCTGCCTGCGATCGGCCTGTCAGACAGGGACCGGTCGTACGATTTCGCGCTCATCAGAGTGCCCATCCGTGCGCTGACGGACTAGTTACTTCCGAGATGGGGAGTGCGAACGTCGACGCGGGGGGCTTCGTCAATCGGGTAGCTGCTCTGCTGCTCCTGCTGCTCATGCCGGCTGTCGCTGCGAGCGTCGTGCTGGGCGCGCAGCTGTATCTGGGCCGGGGCGTGCGCTACTCCACCATGCTGATGGTGGCCTCGCTCGCGCTCTTCATTTACGCCGCCAATGGGCTCAGCGACAGCGTGGAGGACGTGGCCAACAACGCGGCGAAGGCGGACGCCCTGCGGCGCCACGCGGTGTGGACGCTCGCGCTGTCGGGATGCGGCATCGTCGTTGCGGGCCTGCTGCTAGCTCTGCAGCACCGGCTTCACCGTGCGTACGCCGTGATCCTGAGTGTTGGACTCGTGTACTCGTTCCGCGTCATCCCCCATCCGCTACGCGGCGGCCGGCCACCGGTCAGGCTGAAGGACATCCTGCTGGTCAAGAACCTGACCATCGGCGCGACGTGGGCAGCCGCCGCGTTCTGGTGCCCGGTGCTCGATCTCGAAACGGCGCCAGCGGCCCCTGCGCGCGTGGGGATCGTCGGGGTATCCTATGCGCTGCTGGTAGCCGTCAACTCGCTGTTCTGCGACGTCCGGGACGAGCCGGGCGACCGCGCGTGCAACGTGAATACGCTGCCGGTACGGTTCGGTGCCGAGCGCTGCTTTCGCGGCACCATGGTCCTGATGGTGCTTTGGACCGCGTTTCTATGCGCCGCCTTCGCACGGGGCGTGCTGGACGCGCCGCACCTGGCGATCCTCGGCGCGCTGGCCCTCGGCTATCCTGCCGTCGTCTGGCTTTCTATCGCCAGGCTTCAGCCGAGCCAGGCAGTGAGTAGCGGCGTCATCGAGAGCTCCGACATCTTGTTCATGCTGGGCTTGGTCGCGCTGAGCTGAGGATTGCGGCCGACATCGCTGCAGCGAACGGGCGCATGTCGCGACGCCAGAACCGGGTTACGCTGCCGGCATGCTTACTGCTCGCGGATCGGTCTCGCTCACGCTCGCCTTCGCTCTGGGGGTCCTCGCGCTGTCGGGGTGTCGCGTGCGCAAGGACGCTTGGCACGCTCCGGGCAGGCTGGTCGCCGGTGTGGAGAGCAACTGCAACAATGGGTACACGGTCGGCGACGGTCCCTATGTGTACGAGAACAATCAATGGGGCTCCGGCAAGTCGAAAGGTCGCTTTGAGCAGTGCTTGCTCGAGCGCACGGTGAGCGGGAAGAAGCAGCGCGGTTGGTCCTGGAACTTCCCGGGAACCGACTCGAGCGTCTTCTCGTATCCCGAGGTCATCTTCGGCTGGAAGCCTTGGAGCGGAGGGAAGACGACGCACCCGTCGCTACCCGTTCGCATCTCGGACCTACGGAAGCTCACGGTCGTCTACGACGTGGACAGCGAGGTGAACGGTAGCTTCAACTTGGCGCACGAGGTGTGGGTCACGCGGCGCGGCGTGAAGAACGGGGCCGCTGCTCCTGAATCCATCAGCGCCGAGGTGATGTTCTGGGTTGATTACGGCGGCGTGGCCCAGCCTGCCGGCGCCCGCATCGCCCAAGGCCTGGAGATTGGCGGCGACAAGTACGACCTGTGGTCGCTAGACAACGCCAACGCCAGCGGTGCCGCGGCCGTGAGCTGGCGCCTCATCTCCTTTCAGCTCATCGAGCCCAATCTGCAAGGTTCTCTGGACATTCCCGCCTTCATGCGCGTGCTCGTGGAGCGGAACTTGGTGGACCCGGCCCACTACATCGCCAGTGTGGAGTTTGGCAACGAGGTGATGGGTGGAGTCGGAACGACCTGGATCAATCACTTCGAGGTGCAGACCCAGTAAGGGTCGGCGGGCCGCGGTCGCCTCAGAGCCAGCGCGCGCTCAACGTGACCGGCGGCGCTTCGTACACATTATCGTCCGCAGGCCGTCGCGGAAACGGCGAGGGCGCTTCCGTGTGCAACAGCACTTCGATCTCGAGATCCAGAAACTCGATCACGGCACGACGCGGCACCGGACAAGCCGCGCCAACGTGCGCCGCGTTCATGCGCACGTCCCCGTTACCACGCAGCAGCAGCCAAACCTCATCGCCTCGGCGAGCCAGCTCGAGGTGAGCCAGCGCCACGCCTGCGCTGTCGATACGCAGGTCCGAGCACAAGCCTGAGCCGATGCCGAGCGGGCGACCACCGTCCGCCATCTCGAACAGCGACCCGCGACCCAGGAAACGCAGCTCGACCCAAATCCGACCCTGAACGTTCGTCATTCGGCGTTCCTCCGTATTGTGCTTGTGTGCTCCATCCTACGCCGGATCCGCTTATTTCTTCTTTCAAGGCTCGCTGGGGCGGACATTGAATGTCCGCTCTCGCAGCTGGCGCAACGAACGCTGAGAACGCCTCGCGCACGCTCACTGCTTGGGGTGTGCATCTCGCTGCACAGCAGCGAACGGCGACGCTCGGTTGTGCAGCGCGCTGCACAACGCGCAGCGCCAGTCTGCGGCTTTTCACGGAGATCTGCGGCGGCATGGCGATTGCTGATGGGCCATGCAGGAGGTTCTCAGCATGTCTCGCAGTTTCAAGGCTTCTCTCTCGTCGGCGTCCGTAGGTCTCGTCGTGTCGGGCGTCGCGCTCGCGGCGCTCGTGGGTTGTGGCGATGGATCGTACCAAGGGCATGCAGCCGCGCAGGAGGCCGCGGCGGGCGCCGGCGAAGAGGGAGTCGATGAGCCGAGCGACGACGGCGCGGGTGGTGCCGGAGCTGCTAGCAAGGGCAACCAGCGGAGCGGGAACGGTAAGGGTGCCGGCGCGGCGGAGGGCGGCGCGGGCGGCACGGCTTCAGGCGACGAAGCGGACGACAACGAAGCTGGTGCCAGCGCGGGTGGCGCAGGCGGCGCAGGTGGCGATACCGCGGAGCCGCCGGACCCCGACGCGCTGCGCTTCGCCAACGTGGCGTGCGTGCACGACGAGCTTGGTCTGAGTGAAGTGACGGAAGGCCAGTACGTCGAGTGCCGCTTCGAGATCCTGGGCAAGGCTGGGCAGTCAGCGACGCTGAGCTGCGAAGACTCCAAGGGCCAGCCGGTCGACTGCGACCCGAATGGACCGCAACCTCAGCTCATTTGGCCCGACGGTGCGCAGCCGCTGCCGCTGACCTTCGCAGGCTTCACAGCCGCCACCGACGGCTTGGGCGGAAAGACGCTGTCGATTGTCCTTGTCGCCAGCGACGGCACCGAAACGGCGCGGCATCCCGTGAGCATCCCCGTCGCAGCCGACGACGGCGTACCGGACGCTCCCACGCTGAGCGTCGACTGCGGCCAGGCCAAGGGCTCGACCCTCATCGAGATCCAGGCGGGCACGAACCTCGATTGCATCGGATCGGTCATCGACCCCGATCCCGACATGCTCGAGTACTCAATCGATCTGGTGAGCTCGGACGCGCCAGCTTGGCTCCCGATCCCCGCCTCAGGCGGCCTGTGGGGTACCGGCACCTTCGGCTGGACGTTCTTCGCCAAGCCTGACGACGTCGGCAAGTTCTTCGACTACACGTTCAAGGTGAACGACTACACCCACACCCCCGTGACGACGACCTTCACCATCGTCGTGAAGTAGTCAGAACAGCGTGAGCGACTTGGCGGAGAGGTGCCCGGTCTCGTTGAACGAGGCCAGCACCTCACGGGGCTCGTCCTTGATCAGCAGCTTGGTGATACTGGCGTTGTGGATGCGCATCCTGGTCCAGAGGGTCGGCTTGATGCCGAGCGCTAGGCAGACGAAGAGGCGAATCAGGTTGCCGTGCGCCACCACCAGCTCCGTACGGTGACCTCGCGCGGGTCGAGCCAGCCGCGCGAAGGCCCGCTGCATTTTGAGCAGGTTCTTGCGGATCTCCGGCACGTCAGCGCGGGTGGTGAAACCGGTGACCGGCGTCGGGATGGCTTCGCGCAGGCCGGCGCTCGCGCGGATGGTGGTGCGGATGCGCAGCGCGCGCTGGATGATCTCGGCTGTCTCTCGCGCGCGCGGCAGGGTGCTGCAATGAATGGCTGCCAGCTTCTGTCCGCGGAGAGCGGTCGCGACCGCGGCCGCTTGGCGCCGGCCGAGCGCCGTGAGCTCACCGGATTCGACGTCGTATTGCCCGTGGCGCACGAAGATGAGCTCCCTCATGCCGAGGGAGTCTTTCACGAGAGTGGGTCAGGGCACAGCCACCGGGGCGGCCCGGCACGGCGCGGATGCCATCCCGCCGTCAGCCGACGAGGCCGCGCGCGAAGCGGAGCGCAAACAGCACGAGCATGGGCGACAGGTCGAACCCGCCAAACGGCGGCAGCACGGCGCGGATGCGCTGGAAGACAGGCTCCGTGACGC
>JAEYOT010000515.1 GCA_023411445.1 Pseudomonadota bacterium | reverse complement strand
CCCGAGAGCGTCTGCATCAGCGCGCGATCCACGCGCTGGTAGTAGCCGCGCAGCGCCACGAGCGCCGCTTCTTCCTCGCCGCGCTCGATCGAGCTTGCCACGTCGCGCAGGTGCTGCGGAAAGCTCGGCTCCAGCACCCACAGCGCTGGAAAGCGATCGAGCAGCTCGCGGTACGCATCCAAGAAAGGGTTGGCGATCCAGCGCACGGCGACCGAGTGACCGGCTTCGATCAGCGCGTCCAGCCAGCGCTGGAAGCCGTGCGCGATCACGACTGGGTCGCCGCGATCGAAGGCGGCGATGAGCAGATCCGTGATATCGCGGATGCGCGCGACGTCCGAAGGATCCGCGCGCTGCGCGGCGAGCTTGGTGGCAAACTCGAGCACCAGCAGACGCGCCGGCAAGATATCCTCCAGCAGGTGCGCGATCTCTCCTAGATCCGACGAGTTCTCCAAGAACGGCGGGAGCAGCTCCATCGTGCCGGTCTTGCGAAAGTCCGACACCGTGACGCCTTGGCCGTGCCGCACCGTGACGAGCCGCGCGTGCTCCAGCCGGCGCACGGCCTCGCGCAGCGTGTTGCGGTTGGTTTGGTACTTCTGCGCCAGCTCGCGCTCACCCGGGAGCCGCTCGCCGGCGGCGAACTTGCCGCTGAGGATGGCGCGGCGCAGGTCCTGAAAGACGGTGGCGGCGATGTTGCCAGCGGCCGGAGCGCGCTCGTTCATGTGTTGGCCGAGCCTACTCGGGGTGGGCGTGCTCGGCGAGCCGCGCTCGCAGAGCGGCCAAAAGCGCGGGCGCCGCCGCGTCCACCTGCGGCCGCGCCACGCTGACCCACTCGCCCAGCAGGGCCTGACCGGCGTCGTCCGTAGCCAGGCGCGGGCGCCGCTCCAGCGTGCGGCGGACGCGCTCTGCCACCAGCGCCGCCTCCGGCACGCGGTAGAAGCGACCACGCTCCAGCAGCACGCCGCACAGCGCGCCGAGGCGCTCGAGCTCGCTCGGCTGCTCGAACGTGATCGCGCCGGAGAGCGGCACCTCCAGCGCGGAGAGGTAAGCGCCGCGCGCCGCCGCTGAGCGCGCCAGCACCTCGTCCAGCAAGATCTCGACGCCGACGTGGGCCACGGCGCGCGCGGGGCCACGTGGCAGCTGGCGCTCGGATAGCCACGCGAAGGCCTCGCGCGAGAGCTCGTGGAACGCCGTGAGCTCGTGGAACGCGTGGTCGGTGCGGTGGTGAAAGCGCACGCCCTCTTCCACGTGAGCGTCGGTCACGACCGCTCGCGGCAGGCGCAGCATGGTCACGAAGTCCGGCAGCATGGCGCCCAGGCAGATGCGCGCGAGCTCGCTCGCGGGACGCGCAG
Organism: Pseudomonadota bacterium; assembly: GCA_023411445.1. Lineage (GTDB taxonomy): Bacteria > Myxococcota_A > Polyangia > Polyangiales > Polyangiaceae > PMG-095. Next base: position 2,504 of record JAEYOT010000515.1, on the reverse strand, counting down.
CGCCGTCGCGCGTGAAGAGCTCGGCCGCCAGCGCCGCGTGACCGAAGAAATTCATGTGCAGGCCCAGCCCCGATAGTCCCACGCGCATCCCGAGCGCGACAAGGTTCTCGCCCGGGGGAGAGCGGTGCTACACGTGTGGGATGCCAAGCTTCACCGCCGAGCTCGTGCAGAGCGCTCCGCTCAGCCCGCGCGTGGTGAAAATGACGTTTCAGGCCAGCGAGCCCTTCCCGCGGGCCGCGGGGCAGTACGTGCTCTTGACCTTGGACGAGGGCTCGACGCACGCCTTCTCCATCGCCTCACCGTTCGCGGCAGACGCGCCGGAGCGCTTCGAGATCGCGGTCGCGCGCGGTACTACGGCCGAAGGGCTGCTGGAGCTGCCGCGCGGCGGCCTGGTGGGCGCCACCGGCCCGAGCGGCTCGTTGGTGTGGAAAGCGGACGCGCCAGCGCTGCTGGTCGCCACCGGCACGGGCTTGTCGCCGCTGCGCGCCATCGTGCACGAGCAGCTAGCTCGCGGTGGCGGTGAGCCGCTCGTGCTGCTATTCGGCTGCCGCGACGCGAGCGAGGAGCTGTGGGGTGAGGAGCTGACCGCGCTGAGCCAGCAGCACCCGCGCTTGACGTTCCTGCCGACGCACTCTCAGCCGGCAGCCGGCCACCCGGGGTTGGTGGGGCGCGTGCAGCGCTATTTGCCGGAGCTCGTCGCGCGGCTTGGGCCGGGCCTCCGGGCTTACCTGTGCGGTCACACGCCGATGGTGAACGACTGCACGGCGCTCCTGCTCGCGCACGGCGTGCCCGCCGAGCACGTGCACGGTGAGAGCTACTGATCAGCTCGCGCGGCGGAGCGGCGCCGAGAGCGGCCCGATCACGACCAGCCCTTGCTCTTCGCAGTCGCTGGCGAGCAGCGCGCCGACCGGCAGCGTGTCGGACATGCCGACCGCTCGCGCGATGCTGAGCGCCGCGACTTGAAGCTCACGGAGCGTGGGGGTGCTCACCACTCCGTGCGCCAAGCAGCGCGCCCGTGCCAGACGGTAGGCGGCGCGCGCCAATCCACCGGCATTTTCCAGCAAGAGCCGATAGGCGTCCGGCTCTTCCGCGAGCCAGCGGAGGAACTCGCTCGGCCGCTCTTGTTCGAGACGTGGCTGAAGCATGTGTCTTCACCAGCAAGGGTTATGCCGACTTCGTCCAGCCACAAATGCCGGCACCGCGTAGACCGTGAAACCTGCTTTCGAGGGCTTGCGGGCTGGCCGTCTTGCAGGACGGGCCCGGCGGCCCGCAGTTGTGAAAGACCCTGACACCGCGATCAGCTCATACTCTGGTGTGCGGAGTGCGCGGTTCTGCGACGGCCGCGATCGGTGTATGAGCAAGCGATGCCGAGCGCCGACGAAGTCATCGCCAGCTTGGGACTCATGCCGCACCCCGAGGGCGGATTCTTCGTGGAGACGTTCCGGGCAGCGCCGCTGCCGCTGGAGCTGCCGGAGCGAGGCCTACGCAGCGCGTCGACCGCCATCTACTTCTTGCTCCGCAGCGAGGATTTTTCCGCCTTGCACGTGGTGAGCTCGGACGAGGCCTGGCACCACTACTACGGCGACCCGCTGGAGCTGCACTGCTTCGATGCTGCGGGGCAGCACCGAGCGGTCGTGCTGGGGACGGACTTTGCTGCGGGCGAGCGGCCGCAGCACGTGGTTCGGGCTGGAGAGCTGCAGGGGGCGCGCCTGCGAGCGGGCCTGCACGGCTTCGCTCTGTGCGGCTGCACGGTCGCGCCCGGCTTCGACTTCGCGGATTTTCGCATGCCCGCGCGGGCTGAGCTGCTAGCGGCGCTGCCGCACGCTCGCGACTGGGTCCTCGCGCTCACCCGCTAGTGGCGGCTCGACGGGCATAGACTCTTATCTTAGCTCGGAAGAATTGCGGCTTCAAATGCGGGGCTTTGCGCGGCCGAGAGACATGTTATCGATCGGGGATCCGCTTTGGGTGCGGTCCTTACTGCCGGAGGTTTGGTCGGATGCGACATCGCTTTTTGCTGGGCGTCTTGGTGCCGGGGGTGCTGTGGCTTTCTGCGTCGTGCAGTAGCGACAACAAGAGCGCCGTACCGGGCTTTGGGGTCGCGTGCGAGTCCGACAAGGAGTGCGCGCGCTACGACCTCGTGTGCGGGGCCGACGACCAGTGCGTGCAGTGCGTCGACAAGAGTGACTGCAGCGGCGCTCAGGTGTGCCAGGCGGGCCTGTGCCGAGTGCCGCAAGACTGTGAGGACTCGCGGGACTGCTCGGGAGGCTTCGTGTGTCACGAAGTCCGCGGCGTGTGCGTGCAATGCGTGAGCGGCCGCGACTGCGATGAGGGCCAGACGTGCGTGGCTAGCAGTTGTGTGAGCCGGCAGCCGTGCGAATTCACCAGCGACTGCGAAGGTGACCTGCTCTGCGATCGCACGGCGGGGCTGTGCGTCACCTGTCGCAACGACGACGACTGCCCGTCCCGGCGCGTGTGCCAGGAGAACGAGTGCGTTCTGGAAACAG
>JAEYOT010000476.1 GCA_023411445.1 Pseudomonadota bacterium | reverse complement strand
AGAAGACACGACGCGCGAGGGGGAGCTCGCGACGTTTCGAGCGGCGCCGCGCGCGGGTGCGCACGTGCGCAGGCGCGGTGAAGATCTGAGTCGTGGCGCCGTCGCCCTACCGCGCGGGACGCGCTTGAGCTGCTTCAGCGTGGGGCTCCTCGCAGCGCTCGATCGGGGGCAGTGCCGCGTGAGCCGGCGGCCGCGCGTCGCTTTGCTGTGCACGGGTGACGAGCTGCGCGACGCCGGTAGCCCTGCCCGCCCCGGCTCCATTCCGGACTCCAACGGGCCGAGCTTGGCCGCGCTCGCGCGGCGCAGCGGCGCCGTGGTCACGCGGCTACCACGCACGGGCGACGATCTGGAGTCGACTCGTCGAGCGCTGCGCGGCGCGCTGGCAACGTACGACGTGCTGCTCACGGTGGGCGGCGTGAGCGTTGGTGATCACGACGTGGTCAAGAGCGCGCTCGAGGCCGAAGGTGCAGCCTTGGATTTTTGGAAAGTGAAGATCAAGCCGGGCAAGCCGCTCGCCTTCGGGCGCCGTGAGCGAACGTTCGTGCTGGGCCTTCCGGGCAATCCCGTCTCGGCTCAGCTCACGCTGTCGCTGTTCGGTTTGCCTCTATTGCGCGCGCTCCAGGGCGATCGCCAGCCGCTGCCCAGCCCGATCACGGTGCGGCTCGCTTCAGCGATCCGACAAAAGCCTGGCCGGCTCGGCTTCTACCGCGCGCGGCTCGAAGGCAGCCGGGCCATCTTGCACGACAACCAGGCCTCGGGAGCGCCGACCAGCATGGCGCAGGCTGACGCGCTCGTGATGGTGCCCGAGCACGTCCAAGAGCTCGCGGCCGGAGCCGAGACCAGCGCCATCAGGCTGAGCGAGCTGTGATCGTGGGCGTCTTGGTCGGCGGGCGCGGCTCGCGCTTGGGCGGCGTCAGCAAGGGCCTGCTGGCGGCGCCGAGCGGCAACGCGACACTGGTGGAGCGGCTGCGAGCCGAGGTGCAAGCCGCCTTCACGCAGCCAGAGCTGGTGCTGGTGGGAGCAGCCGAGCCGTACGCCAAGCTCGGGCTCAGCGCGGTGCCGGACGCGCCCGAGGGCGTCGGCCCGCTCGGTGGCTTGGGCGGCCTGCTGGCTCACGCCGAGCGCCGAGGAGCGAGCGCCGTGCTGGCGCTGGCTTGCGATCTGCCGTACCTCGAGCGTGGGCTCCTTGCGCGGCTCGGTCGTGAAGCGCCCGAAGCCCGAGCGCTCGTCGTCACGGACGGAGCCGTGACAAACCCGCTGATCGCTCGCTACGCCGTGACTGAGACGGCGGGAGCCGTGCAGCACGTGCTAGCCGCGGGACGCCGTTCGCTGCAAGCCGTGCTCGATGAGCTCGGCTCGGAGGTGGTCACGCTGGAGCTATCCGAAGCCGAGCGCGCCACCTTGCGCGACTGGGATACGCCCGAAGACATAGCGCGAGGCGCTCACTGATCGTGATGATGGTGAGCGTGGCCGTGCCCGTGCTCACCGTCGCAGCGAGCGTCTTCCCAGCCCACCCAGTAGGGTCCATCCGGGCCATGCTCGCGCTTCCAAATCGGGACGCGCGCCTTGATGCGATCGATCAAGCGGCGGCACGCTTCGAAGGCTTCGCCGCGGTGCGCCGCGCCAGCCGCGCACACCACGGCCAAATCACCCACCGCGAGTGAGCCCATGCGGTGCAGCGCGGCGAGCCGAACGCCGGGCAGCTCCTGCTGGATCTCCTCGGCGATGCGCTGCATTTCCTTCTCTGCCATCGACACGTAGGCGTGGTACTCGAGCAATGTGACCTTGCGCCCGTCGTTGTGGTCGCGCACCGCGCCGAGGAAGAGATCGATGCCGCCCACGTCCGGCGCAGAGACGGCCGCGATGGCAGCAGCCACGTCCAGCGGCGTGGTGAGCACGCGAAACAGGCTCATCGCCGGAAGTCTCCGCTGCGGCCGCCGGATTTGTGCAAGAGCCGGGTCGGGCCGATCTCCATGGCTCGATCGATGCCTTTGAGCATGTCGTAGATGGTGAGGCTGGCCACCGACGCGGCCGTCAGCGCCTCCATCTCCACGCCGGTGCGATCGAAGCACTCCACCGTCACCTCCACATCCACCGCGCGCGCGACCGCGTCCAGCGACAGCGCCACGTCCACCTTCGTGAGCGAGAGCGGGTGGCACAAGGGGATCAGCTCCGAGGTGCGCTTGGCCGCCATGATGGCAGCCAAGCGGGCGGTGCCGAGCACGTCGCCCTTGGGTGCGTCACCCTGGCTGGCGCGGGCGAACGCATCCGCGCTCATGGTCACCCGGCTGTAAGCCTCCGCGCGGCGCAGGCTAGGCTCCTTGCGTCCGACCCCGACCATGCGCACGCCGCCCTGCGGCCCCACGTGGCTGGAGAGCGCGCTCTGCCCGATGATCTCGCGGTACGCATGCTCGCGGCGCTCCGGGTTCTTCCCGAGCGCCACCTTGCGCAGCGCGTAGCGCTCGAGCGGGTGCAGCGCCGACCAGCTGCCGGGCGGGATCGGTCGCTCCGGACCGAACGCGACGAGCACCGCGGGCTCCGGCGCGTCCGCTGGTGGATCTGCGACCGGCTCCATCGGCTCGGCCGGAGGCTGGGCGCGCTCAGCGATGGCGATCACGTCCGGCACGTCCACCTCCGCGAGCGAGCCCAGGCGCGCGAGCGTTTGGCGCGCCGCCAAGGGTAACGAGCGGAAACCTTCCAGCGAGAGCTTGCGCCCCGCGTGATCGAGCGCGCGACGCGCGGCCAGCGGCACGAGCTCGAAGCCGCTGTCCACCTCGTCGAACTGAAACAGTCTCACGTCACGATTATAGATCACTCCGCGAAGCGGTCACTCTTGCGGATCTGCACGGCGCAATACTTGTAGGACGGCTGGCGCGAGTACGGGTCGAAGGCGGCGAAAGTGAGCTGATTGGCCTCGGCGTAGTGCATGGGGACGAACACCTGGCCGGGCTGCACGACGTGCGTCACGTGCACGCGCGCGCGGAGCTTGCCGCGGCGCGACTCCACGATCGCGTAGTCCGAAGGCGACAGCTCGTAGCGCCGCGCGTCGTCCGGGTTCACCTCCACGTAGGGCTCCTCCGAGTAGAGCTTGCGCAGCACCGGTGACTTGCCGGTGCGGGTTTGGGTGTGCCACTGACTGGAGCTGCCGCGCCCCGACAGCAAGATCAGCGGGTAGCGCTCGTCCGGCTTCTCCGGCACCGGCCGCGGCGCCTCGAACAGCAGCTT
>JAEYOT010000436.1 GCA_023411445.1 Pseudomonadota bacterium | reverse complement strand
GCGCCGGGTGGTGAAGATCACGCCGCTCGACAAGAACTCGTCGGCCACCGCCGTGGCTTCGTTCACGAGCCCGCCAGGGTTATTGCGGAGGTCCAGCACCACGCCGCTGATGTCGCCCTGAGCAGCTTCGCGCAGCTTCTTCACGTGGTCCACGAGCTCGCTGTGCGTGCCGCTCTGGAAGGTCTTGATGCGCAGGTAGCCGACTCCGCCCTTGAGCGGCTTGCTGGCGACGCTAGCCACGTTGATGATCTGGCGAGTCAGTCGGAAATACAGCAGCTTTTCTTGCTGCTTGCGGCGCACGGTCAAGAGCACGGTCGTGCCCGGCTCGCCGCGCATCATGCGCACGAGATCGGCGGCCGCCTTGCCGCGCACGGCTTGGTTGTCGATCGCGAGGATGCGATCGCCTGGCTGCAGGCCGCCGAGCGCAGCCGGCGAGCCTTCGATCGGCGCGATGATGGTCACGTACTCATCGCCGAAATCCACCTCCACGCCGATGCCGCCGAAGTGCCCCTCCGTATCCGCGCGGAAGATCCCGAAGTCCTCAGCGGGCAGGTAGGAGGAGTGCGGATCGAGCTCCGCCACCATGCCCTTGATCGCGCCTTCGACCAGTCGTCGGCGCTCGACTGGATCGACGTACTCGTTCTCCACCCACGTGAGGACGCGCCCGAGTTGCTCGAAGGGGAAGTAGGGGTTGTCCCATTCGGTCTTGGCGTGCGCCTCGCTGGCCAAGATGCCGAAGGCCGCAAGAGCGGCTCCCGAGAGCGCCGAGAGCCCGAGCTGTAAAGCGCGCTTCATGGGCCAAGTGTTCAGCGCACTTTCTGCCCGAAGCAAGGAAAGTCGCGCCGTCAGCGGCTTCTATAAGCGGCGCGCTTACAGCTAGGATTGCGGCAAAAAGCTGTGGCGCCGCCCCCAGCCGAAAACCGCTATTGATTCCGTAGCTCTGTGGGTGGTAGTGATGAGTTTCGCGTTTTTGATGGTGTCTCGCGACACCTCACTACATACCGAGGGTATGCGTGGCCGACAACGAATCCAACAAGACCGCCGGTAGCGATAAGCGCAAGCAAAGCCTGTACTTTCCTGAGGCCATGCTGCAGGAAATCAAGGATGAGGCAGCGCGGCTCGACCGCTCTCTGTCTTGGGTCGTGCAGCGCGCCTGGAAGATGGCTCGGCTCGACATCAAGAAGATCCCGAGCGTGAACGACATCAGTGACGACGAGGAAGAAGCCGCCACCTGAGGCGTCCTCGACCGAGTCGTTCGCACGCGCGCAGGACGGCACTCGACTTTACGTTCGTGAGCGGGCCGGAGCACGGCAAGGCCCCACGGCCTTGCTCTGCGACGGCTTAGTTTGCGACGGCTATATTTACCGCTACTTGTGGGACGACCTGGCCGAGCTGATGCCGGTCGCACACTTCCACTACCGGGGACACGGTCGTAGTGGCTTGCCCGTCGATCGCGAGCAGATCGACGTTCCGGCGCTCGCCGCCGACGCGAACGCCGTGCGCGCTCACCTCGGGGACCCCGAGGTCGTCCTGATCGGCCACTCGCTCGGCACACAGGTGTGCCTGGAGGCATACCGCGCCCGGCCGGAGCGGGTGCGGGCCATGGTGCTGCTCTGCGGCAGCTTCGGACGCGTGACTCACACCTTCAAGGGCAGCGACATGCTGTCCACGGTGCTGCCGAACGTGCTGGCCTGGAGCTCGAAGCACCAGCGGCTCTTGCGTGCGTTGTGGGCGCGCGTGCCGGTGCGGGCGGCGATCAAGCTCGGCGTGATGACGGGCGACATCGATCCCTCCCGCGTGCGGCCCGAGGACGTGGAGCCGTACTTTCGTCACGCCCTCCACGTGGATTTCAACCTGTTCGCGCGCATGCTGCAGGCCGCTGGCGAGCACACGGCCGAAGACCTCTTGCCGCACGTGGGCGTACCTACATTGGTGGTCGCAGGCTCTCGTGACACCTTCACCCCGCCGGAGGTATCGCAAGCCATGGCCGAGGCCATCCCGGGGGCGCGCCACGAGCTCGTCGCGGGGGCTTCGCATATTTTGCCCCTGGAAGAACGAGACAAGGTTCGGGAGCTGCTGCGCGCTTTTCTGACCTCGTTGTGAGATAGTAGTCGGCTCAGGGGCAGTCTGCATGGCCCCTGCCGGCGCCGATGAAGGAAGACCTCAGCTTAGAGCTCGTGAGCGCCCTGCTCGGGCTCTTCGCTCACGACCTCCGCAATCCGCTCTCCGCGCTGCACAGCAACGTCAGCTTCTTGGGCTCGGTCGTGGGCAGCGCGGACAACGAGGCGCGCGAGGCCTTGGAGGATGTGGCGGCGTCCAGCGACGCCCTCGGCCACATCACGGACAACCTCGAGCTGTTCGCGCTGGCGCTGGAGGGAGCGAAGCCGCGTGAGGGGCAGGAGATCCCCGTGCGCGAGCTGCTCCGTGAGGCGGCTCAGAAGTCGCGCCGCTTCGCCGAGAGCTACCGCGTGGCGCTGGAGGTGGACGTGGAGTCCGGCGGCAGCCTGCGCGGCATCGCCAACCGCGACATGCTGCTGCGCGCCCTGTCCAACCTGATCCGCAACGCCATCCAGCACGCGGGCGAGACGGGCAAGGTGAGCGTGCACGCGCGGCGCGAGGGCGCCGAGGTGCGCATCAGCGTGATCGACAGCGGCGTGCCGCTGGCGGCGGACGTGGGCGAGCATGCCTTCACCGCCGAGGGCCAGCTCTCGAGCAAGAACGTCTCCGGCGGCCGTTACAGCCGCGGCCTGGGCCTGTACGCGGCGCGCATCGCGGCCGATGTGGCGGGCGCGACGGTGCGGCCTGGCACGGGCGAGTCAGCGCGCTTCGAGCTCTGCCTCAGCGCGCGCTGATTCGCCGTCGCGCTTGTCCGCGAACACGAACCAGCGCGCGAGCGGGTAGTTCCAACC
>JAEYOT010000428.1 GCA_023411445.1 Pseudomonadota bacterium | reverse complement strand
CGCCGCGCGCTCGCCTGCCAAGCCGGCAAGCTCATCGCCCCGCCCCGCCGCGGCAGGGGCGGCTGCCTCACGCTCCAGGAGACGACCACGTGTGACATTTCGGGCAACCAACCGGGTGACGTCTGCGTGAGCTCCGACGAGGGTGTGGCGGTGTGCGCGAGCGACGACGCCATGCTGTCGTGCCGAGCGGGCACGCTGGTGCGGGTGCCGTGTCGTGGCGCCAAAGGCTGTGAGACGCTGGGAGGTCGCACCAGCTGCGATCAGTCGGTGGCCAAGCCGCGCGATGCCTGTAGTGGCGGCGACAAGGCCTGCTCGGCCGACGGCCACAGCGTGCTCGGCTGCGCCGCGGGCGCGATGAGCGAGCTGTACCGCTGCCGTGGGCAGCAGGGCTGCGCGGCCGCGGGCGGCAAGCTGTCTTGCGATCAGACGATCGCCCAGCAGGGCGATGCCTGCGACCGAGGGCTGGACGGCCACGTCGCCTGCAGCCTGGATCGCAAGGCGCTGCTGCGCTGCGACGGCGCGCGCTTCGTGCCGTCCGAGAAGTGCAAGCCCGGCACCGTCTGTACGGTGTCTGGGCAGAGCACGTCCTGCGCCCGACCTTGAGGCTCAGAAGCTATCGCGGCGCTTCAAGATGATCAGGATGAAGATCAGAAGCCCCGCCATCATGGCTCCCAGCACCGCGGGCGGCAGCCAAAACACCTGATAGTCGACGAAGCCCCACGCGCCGTTGAAATCCAAGCTCGCGATCTGCGCTTCGGCGCAGTGAAACTTGCCGGCTTGCAGGAAGTTCTCCGGGCTGGTGGTGTCCGGCTTCTGCAGGTCGATGATCCAGGCCGGGTTGTTGGCGATGGCGATGCGCTCTTGCGCGATCATGCCTTGGAAACCCCAGCGCGCGGGCATGGCGTACATGAACCACTTCAGCATCGGGTTCGTGGTCATTGGCACCAGCAGGCCGCCCAGCACCACCTGCGGGATCAGCGCGATGGGGGTGAGGGCCATGGCCGCCTCCGAGCTCGTCACCAGCGTGCTGAGCAGCAGGCCGACGGCGACCGAGTTCATGGCCGTGACGATCAGCGTCCCCAGGGAGATACCGAACGCAGGTAACCCACCGTTGAAGCCCAGCGCGAAGAAGACGATGGCGAGCAGCACCGTGCACTGCACGATGCAGAACATGCTGAGCAGCACGAACTTGCTGAAGATGTAGTTGAACAACTTCAGGTTCACCATGCGCTCGCGCATGTAGATGGCACGCTCGCTGACCACCTCACGGGCGGCGTTGCTGGTGCCGAACCACACCGCCGAGACCACACAAAAGAAGATGGCCGCGGAGTGATCCGGCGTCGGCTGCATGTTGCGCAGCGTGTCGCCGATGCCATCGCTCGTGCCGCCCGCCTTCTTCGATAGCTCCTGCAGAGCTCCCAAGCACCAGAACGGGATACCTTCCTTTTGACCGCCGAACACCGCGGCCAAGAGCACGCCAATGATCGGCGCCTGCAGCAGCATGATCAGCGTGCCGCCCACGTCTCGCGCCTTGACCTTCCAGTAGCGGCTGAAGAGCAGACCGAACTGGCCGCGCGTGCGCGGGCGCGTCTTGCTCATGTCCTGCTGCGGCGTGCCGGTTCCGACCGCGCGACGGCCGGAGAACATCTTCTGGAAGATGGGGTTTTGCGGGTTGAAGTACTCCTGGTTCCACTCGCGTGCCGCAGCCGCCCGCGCCAAGAAGCGCGGCGTGTGCGGGTTCTGCGCCTTCATCGCCTCGAAGATGGGGCGCTCGCGCTGGTTGAGCATGTCGAACATGTCGCGCGGATTGTCGACGTCGTTGACCTTGCCCAGCCGCTCCAGGAAGGAGCCGAAGAACTTGTAGCCGTCGCGCGGGGGACCGAAGAAGATGGTCAAGCCGCCGGGGCCGAGCACCAGCGTCTGGTTGAACTTCTCGAACTCGTCCTTGGCCGGCTGGTGAATGGTGGTGATGATGGTCTTGCCGGTCTGCTTGGCCAGATCGGCCAGCAGCTGCACCAGCGCCTGTGTGTCGTCGGCGGCAAGGCCGCTGGTCGGCTCGTCGAGGAACATGATGACCGGATCGGTCACGAGCTCCATGGCGATGTTGACGCGCTTGCGCTGACCGCCGGACAAGATCTTGCGCTCAGGCTTGCCGATTTGCAGGTGAGCGACCTGCTCGAGGCCCAGCTGCTGCAGCGTGGTGTCCACGCGCCGGTCGATCTCCTCGTCGGAGTAATCGGGCGGTAGGCGGAAGCGCGCGCTGTAGCGCACGGCTTCGAACACGGTCAGCTCTGGGTGGACGATGTCGTCCTGTGGCACGTAGCCGATCGAGCCGCGCAGGGCATCGTAGATCGCGTACAGATCCTCGCCGTTGATGCGCACTTGGCCGGCGCTCGGCGGCAGGTAGCCGTTGAGCGTCATCAAGAGCGTGGTCTTGCCCGCGCCGCTCGGACCCATGAGCGCGATGAAGTCACCCGGCAGCGCCTTGAAGCTGATGTGATCCAGCAGCGTCTTGAGCTCGGCGGGGTTATCGCGATCGGGCACCTGCACCACCAGGTCCCACGCTTCGATCTCGTAGAGCGGTCGGCCCTCCCAGCTGACGGCGTCCTCGACGACGACGGCCACTTCCTGCCCCTCGACTTGGAGCAGCAGCGGCATGGGGCCGATGAAGACCTTCTCGCCGTTGGTGACCGGTACGCGCTGGCCCGGGGGGATGCGCTGGCCGCGCACGAACGTGCCGTTGGCGCTGTTCTTGTCTTCCAGGAACAGCTGGCCGCCCGTGAAATGCAGAGCGGCGTGGCGGCTCGACACCTGCGGGTGCGGCACGTGGATGTCGTTATCCGGCGTGCGGCCGATGCTCTTGACCGAGGTGCCCGAGGACTCCGCGACGCGCACCTGACCCAGCACCGTCTTGTGCTTGGGCCTGCCGCCGACGCCGCCGCCGCTCGGGGAGGGTGCAGCACCCAGCGGCGCCGCCGCGACCGGCACTGGCGCGTGCCCACCGACGGACGGCACCATGGAGG
>JAEYOT010000396.1 GCA_023411445.1 Pseudomonadota bacterium | reverse complement strand
CCGCTGGCTAACACAAACACCCCGCCGCCGGCGGCGACGCCGCCGACCAGCTGAGCCCCGATGTAGTGCGGTAGCTCCCGCGCGGGGAAGCGCTTGGCGACGGCCAGGCCCACTGAAACCGCGGGATTCAAGTGGCAGCCCGAGATGTGTCCGATGGCGTAAGCCATGGTGAGCACGGTCAAGCCGAAGGCCAGCGACACACCGAGCAAGCCAATGCCCACCTTGGGGAAGCCAGCAGCCAGCACGGCGCTGCCACATCCACCAAAAACGAGCCAAAACGTTCCCAAAAGCTCTGCGAGCAAACGTCGAGAGAGCGGCATGGGCTAGGAGCATACTCCGTTTCTGGACCTGGGATACCGTGATCAGCACGAGAGTGAGGTGCCGAGTCCGCCGGCACTGAGCTCTCACAAAAGGCTCAAGGAACCGTGAGCTGACGCACGAAAAAACCCTATATGTCGCGACCTACTCGCGAGCCGATTCATCGCCCAGGTCGACCGCCAGGCGAGCGCATACCCCCTGAGTGCGTGTGAGGGCATGTGGCTCCGCAAAGAGTTGGTAAATTTTAGCCCGTTCAGCCCACCTATCCATCTAGGATCAGAGTAATCCGCGCAGCGATGCGGTCGTTTGATCGCGACCGGAACGAGCGCGGTGCGTCCGGCCTCGACGAAACCGGACGCGCGTAGCCCCATGACAGCTTCTCCTATTCGACGCGTTTTCGTTTCGCTGGGGCTCCGCGTCACGGTGCCGATCGTGCTCTTGGTGGTGACGGTCGCGGTTGGCGTCTATTGGGGCCTGGTTCGTCAGGCACGCGCACGGCTCTTCGACTCGAAGGAGGCCGCAGCGGAGATGGTCGTCAAGCTCACGTCCGTGTCCGTGCTGCCGGCGGTCGTGTTCGGCGACGGGCAAGAGATGCAGCGCGCGGTCGACAACCTGGCGCGCAATCCGGACGTCTCCGACGTCGAGCTGTGGGGCTACGAAGCATCGGCGCTGGGCGGCACCGAAGGCCTGCTGGCTCGTTTCCATCGCGACGGCGCACGTCCGCTGGGACGCCCCGCCGAAACGACATCACGTCGTTGGCGTGATGGCGGAGCCATCAGATTGATTGAACCGGTCGTCAACCTCGAGGGGAAGCCCGTTGCAGCCCTCACGGTGAGGTTCTCGACCGCTCGCGAAGCGGCGACTCTCTCGGAGCTCTCACGGCGGATCATGTGGGTGTCGGGCGGCACCGCGCTCGCCCTCGCCTTGGCGATCTTGTTCGCCATTCACCGCGTCGTCGTCAGGCCGGTCAAGCGCCTCGAGCTGGCGGCGGGGCGCTTGGCGCGCGGCGAGGCTCACGACCTCCTCCGCGAGCGCACTGCCGTCGAGGACGAGGTGGTCCGGCTCGCCGACAAGTTCAGCGAGATGGCAGAGGCGGTGCGTGACCGCGAGCAGCGCTTGGCCCTACGCAGCGCGGAGCTGAAGCTCATCCTCGACAGCGTCGAGCAAGGATTTCTCACCGCCGGCAGCGATGGCAAGCTCTTTGCCGAGCGCTCGGCCATCGTCGGCAAGTGGGTTGGGCCGCTCAGCGCCGACGCCACGCTCTGGAGCTTGGTAGCCGCGATCGATCCGAGCCTAGAGAGCTGGACCAGGACGGCCTGGGACCAGATCACGGCTGATTTGCTGCCGCTCGAGGTGGCGATCGATCAGCTACCCAAGCGAGTCAGCCGTCCCGGGCAGTCGTTCAGCCTGGCCTATCATCCCGTGCTGGTGGACGGCCGCCTAGAGCGCGTCGTGGTGGTGATGACGGACATCACGGCCGAGCTGGAGCGGCAGCGCGCACTCGCCGAACAGCACGAGTTTGCGACCCTCGTCGATCAGTTCGTGCGCGATCGCAGAGCGTTCCATGCCTTCTGGCAGGAGGCTTCCCGGCTGGTCTCGCGTATCACCTCGGCAGGAGGCTCGGAGGCGCTGCGACGAGACGTGCACACACTGAAGGGCAACACGCGCTTCTTCGGCTTGACGCGCGTCTCCTCCCTCTGCCACGAGCTGGAGTCCGCGATGAGCGAGCGCCGGGAGGCGACGCTGCTCGAGCGGGAACGAGCCTCGCTGCGCGAGCTATGGGAAAGCCTCCAGGAGCGGATCGAGCCCTTGATGCGCGGCGCCACCACCTTCCTGGAGGTATCGAGCGAAGAATACCAGCGGCTGCTGGAAGCCGTGCGGCGCCGCGAGCCGCCCGAGCACGTGGAGGAGCTGGTCGTGGCGCTGCGGCACGAGCCGATGAGCATTCGCCTAGAGCAAGCGAAGCGCCAGCTGGAGCTCAGCCTCAGGAAGCTGGACAAGGCTCCTCCCCAAATCGAAATTCACCACGACGGTCTGCGCGTCCCGCCGGCGCCGTGGGCGCCGTTCTGGACCATCTTCTGCCACGTGCTGAGCAACGCGGTCGATCACGGCCTAGAGGGGGATGACGAGCGGCGCGCTGCCGGCAAGCCGGTGCCGGGTCGGCTCTGGCTCTCCACCCGAATGGTAGACAGCGAGGTCGTCGTCGAAGTGCGGGATGACGGCCGCGGCATCGACTGGGAGTCCGTGCGCGGGCTGGCTCATGAGCGCGGGCTCCCCACCAGCTCCCAGCGCGATTTGGAACAAGCCTTGTTCGTAGAGGGGGTCTCACTCAGCGCCAGCGTGTCAGAGACCTCAGGGAGAGGTGTGGGGCTGTCCGCGGTGCGCGGCGTGGTGTCCGCGATGGGCGGGCGCATCGAGGTGGAGAGCATGGCGGGCGCCGGCACGGCCTGGCGCTTTCGATTTCCCGGCTATGCGTTCGCTGGCAAGAGCTCGGAGCGGCCGCCAGCGCCAGGGGAGCGAGAGCGATCGGTCTCCGTCGGCTGATGGATTCAAGAGTGTCACGCGCTGGTCGTTCATGACGAGAAGGTACTTGCCGCAAGCAGAGCAGCGACAGTTGGCA
>JAEYOT010000387.1 GCA_023411445.1 Pseudomonadota bacterium | reverse complement strand
CATCAGCGCCGCGCTCGTGCTGTGCGGGCTGGACGTGATCGAGGCCGAGGCCTACACGCGCCGCATCCCCGGCAAGCACAACGAGGCGGTGGACATCTTCTGGGTCCGTCACGAAGATCCGGCCGACCATCGGCTGCGTCTCGGCCACGAAGAGATCGTCACCCTGTGCCAGACCTTGATCGGCTTGATCGAGGGCAAGCTCGATCGCAAGCGGGCGGATCCTTCAGCGCGCCAGCTGGCGACGCCAGCCGCCAAGGAGACCGTGGTGCGCTTCATCGAGGGCGAAGACGGCACGTTCGCGACGCTGGAGGTCGAGACCTTCGATCGCTCGGGTCTGTTGCTCTCGCTGTCGCAGGCGCTGTTTGCGCAGCGCGTGCAGATCGTCGGCTCGCAGGTGAAGACGCGCGGCGGGCGCGTGTTCGATCGCTTCCACATCGTGGAGCTGGACAACAAGCCCATCTCGCCGGCACGACGCCTGGAGATCCAGGTGGCCATTCTTTCCGCGGTCGATCCCGTACCGGAAGATTCGGACGTGCTCAGCGCTCAAGCCTAGCGCCGCGCCAGGTTGCCACGTTGAGGCGTGCTCGGGGCGAGCCCCCGCCCGAGCACGCCCGCCAGCTGGCCGGATTTGTGAGCTCTTTCGAGCGCTCGGGCCGGGCGCCCCGGCTGGCCCGGAGCTTGCTCTAGCTCGTAGCAAAGAGTCGAAAGGAGGTAGCTCGATGGCTACCAGAGCCCATGCGCTTCGAGACTATTCGCTCGCCGCTCCTTCATCGCGTCCACGACGCCAGGTGTGGATCGACCCCGGCGACGACGAGGTGGTATTGCCGCGCGGGCGTAGCGAGCGCGTCGGTGGAGCGCTGATTGTCTCCGCCGTTCTGGCGACAGCGCTCGTAGGCGGCGCCGCCTATGCCATCTACTGGTCCGCCCCGCCACAGCTGTCCGAATCGCAGGCAGCGCCGCTAGAGAAGACGTACAGCGAAGATCCGCTGGTGGGCCGCGCGAACATGGCGCGCGCGCTGGCTGGACCTGCGCGGTCCACGCCGCCAGCGCCGCTGGCCGAGGGGCAAGCGGCCGCTACCGCGGGCGTGCCAGCGCGCGAGGCGAGCAGCGAAGCCGTGATCTTCGACGACTCTGCCCCAGGCTTTCAGCAATCGCTGCCGCAACCGTCGGTCGATGAGAGGGCGCGCACGCAGTCCGCGCTAGCGGAGCCGTCCAGCGCGGACGAAGCGTCGCCACGTCCCGAGGCGCCGAGCGGCGGCGAATCGCAGCCGCTGTACCCGCCGCTCACGACCCCGCCGGAGATGGTCGAGCCACCTTCCCTGCCGGAGCCGAGCTTACCGCGTTTGGATCCGGACAACCCGTACTGATCAGAGGAGGCGCAAGAACGCCAGGAGCGCCGCGCGAGCGGGCTCGTCGAGCGCCTCCCCCGAAGCGTCCGGCGGCGCTGCGTGGAGCGCGCCAGCGGAGCTGCTACGGAAGCGCTCCAGCACGTCGCTCAGCGTAGGAGCGCTGCCGTTCGTGAAGTAGCGCGGCTTGAGCGCAAGCCGACGCAGGCTCGTGACGCGCGTCCCACGCTCGTGCACGTAGGGCAGGATGCCGGTCTGCTCGTATTCGCCCCGCGCCCACACCAGCGGCGCGTTACGACGAAGCACCAGCTCTTCCCAGCGCTCGCGCGGTGCCCGCGAGCTGGGCTCGTCTGCGAAGGCCCGTGCCGCGTGGCAGCTTTCACACTTCTGCTCGAATAGCGCGGCCCCTTTCGCCTCCAGCTCGCTGAAGCCTGTACGGCCTTGCGCGGCCGGGTTTGGCTCGTGCGAGAAGGCATAGAGAAAGCGCAGCAAGGCCTCCCGCAAGTCACAGGGCGCGAAGCTTGCGCGGTCGAGGCCGAGCTCGCGCAGCCACGGAAAGCGCGAGGCTTCCAGCGTAAACCACGGATCACTGCCGCTGCCGGCACCCGCGACGCGAAACTCATTGTGGGCCACCGCGCTCAGATCAGGGTCGAGCGCGCGCGAGAAATGCGGGCGGTTGTTGGCGAGGCCGAAGAGCGGCTTGGTGACCACGCTCACGTCCGCTCGCCCGGTGAAATGCGTGCGCCCATCCACGCCGCCCTCGAAATGGCAGGTCTCGCAGCTGAAGCGTGAGTGTCGCCCGTGGCTGACGTTCTCGGGCGCGATCAGCTCCGTAAAGAATAGCGCTTCGCCGAGCCTGACCGCTGGCTCAGGCCGCCCCGCGCGCTCGACGTGATGCACGGCGACGCCGCTCGGCCGCACGTCCACCCAGGCGTCCAAGAGCGGGCTTGCAAAGACGACGCGCTCACGGCTGAACACGGCGTCGCTCGCGCCGGGCAACGCCACCTCGCGCTCGACGCGCGGCGGCGCTGTCAGGTCCGGCGTGAAATGGACGCGCAGGAGCACCGGGCTGCCAGCCGACAGCGCCGTGAGCGTGAGGCCGGCGCTCGAGCTCGTGAGCGAGAGACTCTTTGGTACGATCGCGCCGTGCTCGCCGACGTTGAGCTCCAGTAGCCGCTCCAGGCGGCCGGCGTAGCGGTAGAGAAACACGTAGGAGTCGATGTTCTCGAACTCACCGTGCACCCGCACGAGCGGCCTATCCTCCACGCCGCTC
>JAEYOT010000354.1 GCA_023411445.1 Pseudomonadota bacterium | reverse complement strand
CGCTGGGCGTCCTGGTGATCGCCGGGCTCGGGGTGGTTGCGTCCGAAGTGGCGCTCGGCGGCGCCAAGCCGCCCAAGGCCGGGCCCAGCGCCGCGAGCGCCCAGGTTGCGCCTGCAGCCGTCGTGAGCGCGCCGCCGCCCGTCGCCGCACCGCTGCCGCCCGCTCCGCCGCCTCCCGCTTGCCCGCCCGAAATGGCCTTGGTGGACGGCCAGTATTGCACGGACGTGCGCCACGACTGCCAGCGCTGGCTGGACGACGAGACGCTGCCGTTTGCACGCTGCGCCAAGTACTCCACCAAGTCGCGCTGCATCGGTAAGCGGGTAGCGAAGCGCTTCTGCATGGACCGCCGCGAGTACACGCCGCCGGGTGAGGCGCTTCCGCAAAACTACGCTTCATTCGAGATCGCCAGCCAAACCTGCCAGAGCCTCGGCAAGCGCGTGTGCACCGATAGCGAGTGGAACTTCGCCTGCGAAGGTGAGGACATGCTGCCGTACCCGTACGGCTACGAGCGCAAGCCCATCTGCAACCAAGACCGCACGGACCTGTACGAGAACAACCCGCGCCGGCAGGTGCTGCGAGACTTGCGCGAGCCCGGCGGAACGCGGCCCGAGTGCGTGAGCCCATTCGGCATCGAGAACATGGTGGGCAACATGGACGAGCCAACGCTGCGCGAAGGCTTCGAGAACAATCAGCCGTTCCGCAACGCGTTGAAGGGCGGCTGGTGGATGCCGGCACGCAACCGTTGTCGCCCCGCCACCACGGCTCACGACGACTTCTACAAAGACATCCAGATTGGGATCCGCTGCTGCAGCGACGCCGCGGGCGACCCCACCAGCGCTGCGTTGCAGCCATAGTCCAGCCGGTCGGCCTGTAGTCGGTGCGCGGGGCGATTAAGGGACCGGTTTCTGGGCCGTTCGCTGCGGGCTGGCCCTTCCTGCGCAAGCAGCAGTCTCGAAATCACATTTAATGTGTAGTCCTAAATCACTGAAATGATTGTGCGGTTGGGGCAGAGCCAGAGTGCGCCCCGCCGCGGCGACAGCCGGCTGTTCGGGCGTTTGGGCTTGACCAGGGGGGACGATTGCCGAAAAGTCCGGGCCTTGCCGTTTACCGCCGGACTGTCCGCCGCGCTGAAGCGGCAAGCGCGCAGAGGCTCTGCGTCCGCGCTGATCGTCAGCGTGGGCTTGGCTGCTGCCAGTTGTCAGCGCGGACAGCTGGACCTGCCGCAAGGGCAAAAGCCGCAGCGCGCGGAAGCGGAAGAGCCATCCGCCGCGCCGGCGACGCGCACCGCTTTGGCGGGCACGGATCAGGTGGCGCTCGCTGCGCTGCGTGAGGCGCCGCTGGAGCCAGAGCCGCCGCCATCCGTCTGCCCGGACAACATGGTGCTCGTCGAGGGTGAGTACTGCCCGGACGTGGAGCTCAACTGTAAGCGCTACCTGGATCCCAAGGGCCGCTACGAGCAGTTTCGCTGCGCGGAGTATGGGCCGAGCAAATGCTTATCGAAGCAGCGCAAGCACCTGCGCTTCTGCATCGATCGCACCGAGTACACCGAGCCCGGTGAGACGCTGCCGGCCAACCACCGCAGCTTCACCCACGGCGAGAAAGCCTGCGCGGCGCAAGGCAAGCGCCTGTGTCGGGAGAGCGAGTGGAACTTCGCGTGCGAGGGCGAAGAGATGCGGCCTTACCCCTACGGCTTCGAGCGCGACAGCAGCGCGTGCAACGCGGACCGCACGGACGTGGTGAGCACGGAAGGCAAGCTGCGTGACCTGCGCGCACCCGGCGGCTCCTTCGCGCGCTGCGCGAGCCCATTCGGCGTGATGGACATGGCGGGCAACCTGGAAGAGTTCGTGGCCATGGACCGCAAAGGGCCGCCGCAGCCGGCCATGAAGGGCGCCTACTGGCAGCCTAGCCGCAACTTCTGCCGCGCCGCGCAGACCGCGCACGATCGCTACTACAACGGGACCGAGACGGGGTTTCGTTGCTGTGCTGACGCGCCCGAGCTGACGCCGTAAGCCTCGAAAGTTGATCTGGCGGCAGGGGTAATCCGTAACTATGTTAAGTAAATGCGTGCCGTCCCCAAGTCGCTGCGGCTGACCAATCAAGCGCGATTGGTCGAGCAGCTGCTCAAGCGGGGCGTGGCCACGCGCGCGGAGCTGGCCAAGGCAGGCGGCATGAGCCAGCCCACCGCCGGGAAGATCATCGACGAGCTGTCGACAGCCGGCGTGGTGGAGGAGCTGTCGAACGGCAGCGAGCTGCGCGGTCGGCCCCAGGTGGGGCGGCCGGGCAAGCAGCTCCGGCTGGCGCAGAGCCCCGCAAGGCTCGTGATCGTGGAGCTGGGCGTGGAGCGCACGCGCATGTCCGCCGTGCCTGCCGCGCTGCCGGACGACGAGCGCTGGGACGTCGAGTTCAAGACGCCGGCCAGCGAAGCGGCGTGGCGGCAGCGCCTGCGCCAGCACGCGGCCGCGCTGTCGATCCGCCGGCCCTGGGGCGTGATGGTGAGCGTGCCGGGCTTGGTAGACGAGGCGGCCGGCAAGGTGCTGCTCTGCCCGAACCTGCACTGGTGCGAGCGCGGCGACCTGGCCGGGATGTTTCACGAGCTGTTCAAGGCGCCGGTGCGCTTGATCCAGGAGAGCCGCGCGCTGGCGCTGGCCGAGGTGGGGACGCGCGCCAGCTCCAGCGACTTCTTCCTGGTGGACTTCGGCGACGGCGTCGGTGGTGCCATCGTCGTCGGGCAGCGCCCGTACGACGGCACGGTGCCGGCCACGGGCGAGATCGGTCACACGCCCATCGCCGGCAACCGCCGGCAATGCGGCTGCGGCAACCAGGGCTGCCTGGAGACGCTGGTCGCCGAGCGTTGGTTGGTGCGAAGCCTGGCTGAGCTCACGGGGGACCCGTCGGTGACGTTCGCTCACGTGTGCAAGGCCGCGCAGGGGCCTGATCTGCCGGTCTTCCTCATGGAAGCGCTGGACGCCACGGCGGCGTGCATCGCGGCGATCCTGAACGTGTGCGGCCTGAAGCGGGTGGTGCTGACCGGACACATCCGGGAGCTTGGGGCTCGAGCGACGGAGCACTTGATCGCGTCGATCCGGCGCGCCTCCATGTGGAGCCGCTTCGACACGGTCGAGGTGGAGCTGGTGCAGCGGCGCCGGGCGCGCGGTCTGACCATCGCCGGCATCCAGCGCGTGATCATGCCCACCGATTGGACGGAGCGCTGATTCTGGGTCCACACTAAGGACAGATGTCCAAAGCGAAAGTGGCGCTGCTGGGCGCCTCCGGCTTCGCAGGAGCCGAGCTATTGCGCCGGCTCCTCCGCCATCCCGGGGTCGAGGTGCTGCGCGTGGTGGCCAAGGATCACGTCGGACAGAACGTAGCGTCCGCGCATCCGAACCTGGAGGGGATGAGCGAGCTGGTCTTTCAGGACTTGCCTGCGGCGGACGCCGTAGCTGGAGCGGACGTGGTCGTGATGGGCTTGCCGGTCGACGCGAGCCTGGAGGTGGTGGCCGCCGTGGAGCGCAACGGGGCGCGGTTGATCGACATGTCGGGAGCCTTCCGCACGCCGGACGCTGCGGCTTTCCAGCGCTACTACGGCGCGCCGCACCCTCGGCCGGAGCTGCTCGGCCGCTTCGTTTACGGCCTGCCGGAGCTGAACCGCGCGGCCCTTCGGACGGCGCAGTGGGTGGCGTCGCCCGGCTGCTTCGCCACCACGATCGAGCTTGCCTTGTTGCCGCTGGCGGAGGCGTCGCTGCTAGCGGGCGACGTTCAGGTCGTTGGCATCACCGGCTCCAGCGGCGCTGGGGCGACGCCGACCGCCACGACGCACCACCCAGTGCGGGCCGGCAATCTGCGCACGTACAAACCGCTTCAGCACCCGCACACGCCCGAGATCGTGGCGGCGCTGAGCGCCGCGGGAGCGCGCCTGTCCGGTCTGCACTTCGTGCCCGTCTCGGCGCCGCTGGCGCGCGGCATTTTCGCCAGCGTGTTCTGCACCGTGCCGGCCGAGCACGACGAGCGCGCGCTCGTGGAGCTGTACCGGCGCCGCTACGCCGCGGAGCCGTGCGTGCGCGTTCCGCGCGAGCGCTTGCCCGAGGTGGTGGCGGTGAGCGGCTCGCCCTTCGCCGAGGTGGGGCTGAGCGCGGGGCCAGTGCACGGCAGCGAGCGGCTCGTTACCGTGTTCTCCGCGTTAGACAATCTGATCAAAGGCGGCGCTGGCCAAGCCGTTCAGAACCTGAACTTGATGCTCGGCTACGACGAACGGACCACGCTCGAGGAATTCGGGCCGTTTCCGTGAGCTAGAGCGAGACGGCCAGCGCTTTGCCGTCGTTGGGGAGCGTGAGCTCGCGCGTCAAGAGCGGGGCATCGGCGCCGGGCTTGGCCGCTAGGGCGTCGACGCGCACGCGCACGGGCCGCGCTGGCTGCAGCTCAGCGGGGGCTTCCACGCTCAGGCGCGAGAGCAACGGGGCGAGCGGCTCGCTCGTGCTGACGCGCAGCAGGTAGAGCCCCAAGCTGGGCGCGGCGATGTCCGGCTCGCGCTCGGACTTGTCGGCGCCTTTGAGCCGCACCTTCAGCGCGGGGGCAGCCGCCTCGCTTTGCACGAGCACGATGGCTGCTGTCTCGGCTTGGGAGAGCTCGAGCGCCACGCGGCGCAGACGAAGCGCCTCCTCCGCGGTCGGCTTGCGCACGGCGCTCGCCAAGGTTGCCTCCGCCAGCACGCGGCCGAGCTGTCGCGACAGCTCGACGTAGTCAGCGTCGCCGGTGCGACCGCCGCTTTGCGCCACGCGCGTCAGCAGGCGCTCGGCAATGTCCACGCGACCCGCCCCGGCGTGAGCCAAGGCCGAGCGGAGCGTCGCGCGCGGGTCGTCAGGAACCAGCTCCTCCAGCGTGGCGTAGGCCTCCGTCGCGTCGTCGAACCAGCCCTCCGCCCGCAGCCGGTCGCCGAGCAAGCCGCGCACCCACGGATCCCGGGGTGCCCGCTCGCAGAGCTCTCCGAAAGTGCGGCGCGCCTCCGCGACTTCGCCGCTGCGGCGGAGCGCGCTGCCGGCGTCGGCGAGCAGCACCGCGTCCGCGAAAGGATCGGCGCGCAGCTGGCGCGCGAGCTCCGCGATTTCCTGCGGGCGCTTCATGGCTTCGAGTAGCGCGAGGTGGCGCCGACGCAGGCGGGAGTCGTGCGGTGCCAGCTCCAGGAAGCGCCGCACGACCTCGAGTCGAGCTGGATCGCTCGTCGCCGCTTGGTACTTCTCCTCGAAGACGTGGCCCGGGTAGCGCTCGCTGCCGAGCAGGGCGCGGCGCACGTCGGCGAGCTCCTCGGGCGTGCGCACGCGGCGCACGGCTTCGCGGCGGAGCAGCTGCGCCG
>JAEYOT010000351.1 GCA_023411445.1 Pseudomonadota bacterium | reverse complement strand
GAGCTGGACAGTGCCCGATGACGAGCTGGACCAAAGCGCGGCGGCGGGCATCGACGAGACGGACGCCATGTTGTTCGGGCGCAAGACGTACGACCTCTTCGAATCCTACTGGCCACACGCGACGAGTGAAGATCCGCACGCCGCGGGCCGTCACAACGACTCCATCCGGCGCATGGCAGAGTGGATCAATCGCTCGGCCAAGTACGTCTTCTCCGAAACACGCCGCAGCCTGCCTTGGCAAAACTCGCATTTGCTCGGGAAATTCACGCCCGAGCAGGTGCTGTCGCTCAAGCAGCAGCCGGGGAAATCCATCATGTTGTTCGGCAGCGGCACCATCGTCTCGCTGCTCTCCCGCCATCGCTTGATCGACGAGTATCGACTGGTCGTGAGCCCGCTGCTGCTGGGCGTCGGGCAGTCGCTGCTGCGCGGCATCCCGCTCGATCTCCCGCTGCGTTTGGTGGACGTGAAACGATACGGCTCGGGCAACATCACCCTGAGCTACGAGCCGGCTACGTAGTCGATGGTCACCATCAGCAAGGTCCAGCCCGAGCAGGTACCAACGCTGGCGCGCATGCTCGCACGCGCATTCGATCGAGACCCTTTTTACGACTTCATCATCCCTCGCGGTGGTGGGCGCGCCGAGCGCTTGGTCGCCATGTTCCAGCTGCTGCTGCGCGAGTACTCCATCGAGCTCAGCCACACCTACACGACGCCCGCGCTCGACGCCTGCGCGCTGTGGAAGCCCCCCGGTGACTACCGGCTTTCATTTTTCCAGCAGCTCCGCGCCATGCCAGGCTTCGCGCGCGTGATCGGCTGGTCCGGTATCCCGCGAGGGCTACAGCTGATGGAGCGGATCGACGCGCTCCACGCCCGCCTGGCTCCCGCTCCGCACATGTACCTCAACGTGCTCGGAGTCGAGCCAGAGCGCCAGCGCGGTGGTCTGGGCAGCGCGCTGCTCCGGCACGTGCTCAGCGCCTGCGATCGCGACCGCCGCGACGCTTACTTGGAGACGACCAACGCCAAGAACGTCCCGTTTTACGAGCACCACGGGTTCGTGCTGCGCCACACCACGGACGACGCGAAGCTGCCCACCTTCTGGTGTATGTCGCGGTCACCGCGCTGAGCTCGTAGCCTTGCGATGGCAGCCCTCGCATGCTACTCGCCGGGGTGTGGTGCTCGTGCGGCGGTTGTTCGTGAGCGGTTTGCTGTCGCTCGTCTCCGGCTGCTCGGGCGGCAGCGCGGAGCCAGCTCCCGCCGCCCCCACCTGGCTCGACAGCGCCGAGGGTGAGCTACCCAGCACCATGAGCGAGCTCGGGCTGTACCGCTTGCCGAAGCTGAGCGCCACGCATGCGCGCGCAGTGCCGTATGTCCCGCGCTACGAGCTGTGGAGCAACGGCAGCGAAAAAGAGCGCTTCTTGCTGCTCCCGCCGGATACGAGCATCGACAATTCCACCGCCGGCAGCTGGGATTTCCCGGCGGGCTCGCTGCTTTTCAAAACGTTCTCAGCTCCGCGCGTGCTGGGCGATACGCTCACTGGCTCACAGCCGCTGGAGACGCGCGTGCTCCGTCGCTCCGCGACCCGTTGGGACTACGCGGTTTACCTTTGGAATGACGCGGGCACGGACGCGGAGCTCACGGACATCACGGTCACGCACCCGGTCACGGTGGAGCTCGAGGGCGAGCGCTTCGACCACGTGGTGCCGGCCAAGCTGGATTGCCGGAAGTGCCACGAAGCCCAGGAGTCGACGGTCATCGGCGTGGACGAGCTGAACCTCAGCGCGCCGCTCGAGGGTGGCGGCACGGAGCAACTGCTCACCTGGCACGCGGCGGGGCGCTTGCTGGAGCCGCCCACGCTGCCCGCGCCCGTCGCCCATGAGGACGCCACCACCCAGCGCGTGCTGGAATACTTGGAGGGGAACTGCACGCACTGCCACAACGGCGGAACCGGCGCCTCCTCCGCGTTCGACCTCCGTCACGACGTGGCGCTCGCCAACCTGATCAACCGCGAGACCGAGGGGGAAGCCGTAGCCGGCATTCGCGTGGTGCCGGGTGAGCCCGACGAGAGCGCGCTGTACTTGGCGCTCTCGCGCACGGCGGTGGCTCGCGACGTGCAGCCCATGCCGCCGGTCGGCGTGCAGCGCGCCGATGCTGCCGCCATCGCGCTCGTAAGAAAGTGGATTTTGGAGCTATCGCCATGAGTCAGCGCGCGTGGAGTCAGTGGTGCCTCATCCTCTTGGTCGCCTGTGGCAACGGCGGGGACCCGGCCTCAGGCTCGCCGAGTGAGCCGACGCTGCCGGGCGGCGGTAGCAGCGCCGGCGGCGGAGAGAACCAGGGCGGCAGTGGCGGCTCCGAAGGCCCCGTGCAGGAGCCGCCCACCTCACCTGCCCTCCGCTTCGAGCGCATCGAGCTCGGCGTCTCGGGCCCGACAGATTTCCAGTTCATTCCAGGCACTGAGAACGAGGTGCTCGTCACCGCCCACAACGGCGCCATCCATCACTTGCGCCTGAGCGAAGGCGAGGCCGCCGAGCTGGACACCGGCGCGCTCGACGTCTTTTGGAAGGAGGGCTGCGGTCTGCTGTCGCTCGCCTTCGATCCAGCCTTCACGGACAACGGCTTCGTGTACCTGGCGCGCTGTAGCGACCTGCACACGTCCACGCTCTCGCGCTACCGCTTCGGCCCGCTCAGCGAGCTGGCCGCCACGGAGGCCGAGATCATGACGCTGACCATTCCCGCGGATCCTCCGGAAATCTGGCACCGCTGGGGCTCCATGGGCTTCGAGCCAGACGGGGAAACCATGTGGGCGCTCCACGGCGACATGTTCGTGCGCGAGCTAGCGCAGGACATCACGACGGCTCACGGCTCGCTGCTGCGCTTCGTGCCCAATCGCGATGCCGAGGGCGCCGGCTACGAGCCCGCCGTGGGCAACGCGGTGGACCTGATGCCGGAAGCCGAGCCCACCGTCTATGCCTATGGCCTGCGCTCGCCCTGGCGCGGCTACCTGGATCGCGATGGCCGCTACTGGATCGGCGACGTGGGACTGATCACGGCCGAAGAGATCAACCTCGTCACGGAGCCGACGCAGAACCTGGGCTGGCCCACCGCCGAAGGTCGCTGCGCCGAGAGCTGCGAGAGCCTCACGGAGCCTTTGCTGACCTTCGGGCGCGCTTCGGATGAGCCCTACGTGCTGGAGGATCCGGACACGGAGCCAGCCACCAAACGCGCGGTTTGGTTGGGCGTGAGGTACGAAGAGCCCGCCGCCCAGCGCTACTACGGCCTGCTGGACGACCTGGTCCTTTACGGGGACTTTTTTACCGGCTGGGTGCGCGGCGTGAAGGTGGACGCCCAGGGGCGCATCGAGCAAGACGTGCTGCTCGGACACCTGACGGAGGTCACGTCCGTGCGCTTGGGCCCGGATGGCTACCTGTACCTGCTGACGCTGAACGGCGGACTGTACCGCGCCAAGCAGGTCCTGCCCGAGTGAAGCCGCGAAACCACCCCGCGCCACCGCGCAGAGCACGGCACGACGCTGAGTCTCGAGCAGGGCTCTGCGTGTCATAAAACTTGAGGACGGCGCTTTGCGTTGCGAGCAGCGAGCGCGCAA
>JAEYOT010000348.1 GCA_023411445.1 Pseudomonadota bacterium | reverse complement strand
GCGCAGCCGTGCACAGAGCTGGATCCCGACGCGCTGGCGGAGGCCGCCGCCGAGCAGCTGCTGGCGCGCTGGGGCGTGGTGTTCGCGGACTTGCTCGTGCGCGAGAGCCTGACGGTGCCTTACCGCGAGCTGGTGTGGGCTCTGCGCCGGCTGGAGGCGAGGGGCGTCGCGCGGGGCGGGCGCTTCGTGAGCGGCTTCGTCGGCGAGCAGTATGCGTTGCCCGCGGCCGTGGAAGAGCTGCGGGCCACGCGGAGACGCGAGCGCAGCGGGGAGCTGGTGCGGCTGTCAGCGTGCGACCCGCTGAACCTGCTCGGGGTGGTGCTGCCCGGCGAGCGCGTGCCGGCCCAGCGCGGCCGCTCCATCACGCTCGTCGACGGCGCTCCGCAAGCGTAATCGGCGGCATTTGGGCCGCTCGTCCGCGCCGAAACATTGCGGATCGCGCCGCGGCGGACACTGCGCTCGTGAGCCCTCGATCCGTGAGCAAGCCGCGCGGCGCTGCCCACTCCGGCTTTCGCCTGCAGCCACCCGCCATCTTCTCGTACCTGGACGCCGTCGCCCACCACGGCTCCATTCGCAAGGCCGCCGACGCGCTGCACATCGCGTCCTCGGCGCTCAACCAGCGCATCTTGGATCTCGAGGAGGAGGTGGGCTCGCCGCTGTTCGAGCGCTTGCCGCGCGGCGTGCGCGCCACCGCTGCCGGCGAGCTGCTCTTGGCCTACGTGCGGCGCTCGCTCAAAGATCTCCGCTTGGTGGAAGCCCAAATCGACGGGCTGCGCGGCCTCGTGCACGGCCGCGTGCGCGTCGCCGTCGCCGAGTCCGTGACCGGGCGCATGCTGCCCGACGCGATCGCGGAGTACCACCAGCAGCACCCGGGCGTTGGCTTCTCGGTTTGGGTGGGCGGTCCGCGAGACCTTGCCTCCGCTCTCGCGCGCGACAAGGTGGACCTGATCCTGACGCACGATAGCACCGACGACGACGCCACGGTCGTGCTGGCCGAGGTGCCGCAGCCGCTGTGCGTGCTCGTCGCGCCCGAGCACCCGCTGGCCACGTGCACCTCGCTGCGGCTGCGGGATTGCGCCCTCTATCCGATCGCGATGCCGGACGAGACGCTGGCCGCGCGCGGCTTGATCGACGCGACGCTCCGCCGCACCTCGCTGCGCTTCGAGCCGACGTTGGTCTCCAACTCGATCGAGACGACCAAGATGTTCGCCCGCACCGCAGGCGGCGTCTGTTTCTCCTTCAAGATCGGGCAAAAGCCGGACGTGTCCGGGATGGTCGCGATCCCGCTCAGCGACCCTGGCTTGGCGGGCGCGCGCTTACGCTTGTGCTCACGGCGCGGCCGCGTGCTGCCGGTGGCGGCCGCCGCGTTCGCCGAGCAGCTGAGCGCGCTGTTCGAAGAGCTTTGACTCGCGTCGTCACGCGCGAGCGCTCGGATTTCGAGAGCACCG
Source organism: Pseudomonadota bacterium (assembly GCA_023411445.1). Classification (GTDB taxonomy): domain Bacteria; phylum Myxococcota_A; class Polyangia; order Polyangiales; family Polyangiaceae; genus PMG-095. The sequence continues at coordinate 2,576 of JAEYOT010000348.1, read as the reverse complement.
TGCTCGCCACTTGGCGCTAGTCGCGACCGCTTTGGTCACGTAAAAACCAATGTAGTGATTCATGCGCCCTTCGCGCGAATCACTGAGAGGCAGCTGAAAACACCGCGAAACAATCTGCGGTGGCAGCAGCGGTGTGCCCGACGGAGGACTCACATGACTGACAGCGCGAAACCAAAGCTTTGGACGCCAGGTGATTGGAACGCTTACTTCGGGTTCGGCACCAACATCCTGGTCAACCTGCTGGTACTGACGGGTCTTTTGCGCTTCGTGCTCAAGATGCCCGATGACATCGTGTTCGGTCGCATCTTGCCGGCGGCGGGGCTGATGCTGTGCTTGAGCACCGTGTACTACGCCTGGCTGGCCTACAAGCTGGCCAAGAAGACGGGGCGCAGCGACGTCTGTGCGCTGCCTTCTGGCATCAGCGTGCCGCACATGTTCGTGGTCGTGTTCGTGATCATGCTGCCGATCGCCAGCAAAACAGGCGATCCGATCAAAGGCTGGGAAGCGGGCCTCACGTGGGTGTTCGTGCAAAGCTTCGTGCTGATGGTGGGCGGCTTCATCGCGCCCATCATCCGTAAGATCACGCCACGCGCCGCGTTGCTCGGCACCCTGGCCGGCGTCTCCATCTCGTTCATCTCCATGCGCCCCGCGCTGGAGATGTTCATGACGCCGGTGATTGGTCTCATCTGCTTCACCATCATCCTGGCCAGCTGGTTCGGCGGCGTGCGCTACTTCAAGGGCATCCCGGCCGGCTTGGTCGCGATCGCCGTAGGCAGCCTGATCGCCTGGGGCTCCACCGCGCTCGGCTACGACTTCGGCGGCATGTCGACCAGCAACTTGGCCGCGTCGTTCTCGAACTTCGGCTTCTCCATTCCGCTGCCGGCGTTCGGTCACGTGTTCTCGGGCTTCGAGTTCCTGGGCATCATCTTGGTGACCGCCATTCCGTTCGGCATCTACGACTTGGTCGAGGCGCTGGACAACGTGGAGAGCGCGGCCGTGGCCGGCGACGATTTCCCGACCACGCCAGTGCTAACGGCGGACGGCGTGGTCAGCCTGATCGGCTGCCTGATGGGTAACCCCTTCATCAACGCCGTCTACATCGGTCACCCGGGGTGGAAGTCGATGGGCGGCCGCATCGGCTACTCCGCCGCCACCGGCGTCACCGTGATCGTGCTGGCATGGTTCGGCATCATCTCCGTGCTGGTGTCGCTGATACCGGTCGTCGCCATCTCGCCGATCTTGCTCTACATCGGCATGTTGATCGGCTCGCAAGCCTTCCAGGAGAGCCCCAAGGCGCACGCGCCCGCCATCGTGCTCGCGCTCACGCCGCACCTGGCGGCTTGGGGCAAGCTGCTGATCGACAACTCACTGGGCGCAGCCGGCACCAGCGCGCACGCGCTCGGCTTCGACAAGCTCGGACAAGTCGGCGTCCTCTACCACGGCCTGGAGGTGATGGGCGGCGGCGCCATCTTGGGCGGCTTGATGCTGGGAGCCATCGGCGCCTTCGTGCTGGATCGCGCCTTCATCAAGGCGTCCGCCTTCGCCGCCGTCTCAGCCGCCCTCACCTTCTTCGGCTTCATGCACGGCGAAGCGATCGGCGTCGCTCAGTCTCCGCTCGTCACCATCGCCTACCTGGGCGTCGCCGCCGTGCTGTTCGGCTGCGGCAAGCTCGCCACCGTGACGGCGGCCGCCGCGGAGGAGCTCCACGGCCACGGCGAGGCGCACCCGTCACCCGCCGAGTGAACGGCGGCGTTCACGGGTTTCGCTCATCCTTCCGAGTCATTCCGGTGGCTTCTCCTGGCGCCGGGATGACTCGCTTTTGTTCGGGCTCAGCGCCGGAGCACCCACGACAGGCCGGCGACGATGTGCGCGTCGCCGATGGTGGCGTTCGAGAAATCACCGACTTCTTTCGCGAAGTTGGTGAAGAATACGCGGCCGGCGCCGGGCGTGCGGTACCACGACACGGCGTGCTCCTTCTGCTGACCGCCGGACCACTTGCACTTCACGAGCACGACGCTGTCGGGCGCGACGTAGTCGGCATTGTCGAGGTTGCCGGTGTAGTTGAACGTACCCGGCAGCTGCATGGTGGTGGGGTGTTGGGCGGCGGTGGTGCAGGCGCTCGTGCCGTCGAAGTAGCCGTCACCACCGCGACCACCGATCAGGGTGTTGTACGGGTGCGGCGGCGACGCTGATTGGAAGGTGACGCTCGCGCAGTGCGTGCCGAACAAGCCGCCGCCTGCCTCTACGAACGCGGCCAGCGCGGTGGTCTCGGCCTGACCGGAGGCGCCCTGGCCGAAGGGCTCGAAGCAGGTGTTGACCATCGCGACTGCGCCAAAGGTCTCGAGGCTCGCCGCCGTCATGGTCTTGGGATCGTTGCTGCGCTGCACCTCGTAGCCCCAGCCTTTCAGCTTGTCTTCGAGGAACGTCAGCTGCTGCTGGAGCGAGGCGATGGCCAACGTGCTGAAGTGATAGAGCAGCACGCGCTTGGGCAGCATGGGGCCGGAGCCTGCGCTGCCGCCGGAGCCGCCGGCGTCGCCGCCGCTGCCCGCCGTGCCTCCGCTGCCGCCTTCCGCTGC